>WTHG01000462.1 GCA_011523245.1 Verrucomicrobiales bacterium
GGTCGGTATACCGTGGAAGGCACTACAATCACCCTCACTGACCTTGATGGTGTGTCGACCAAACAACAGTTTCCCAGTGAGAACTTTGCTACGGGTGACAAAGTGACCGTGGAAATGACAAAGGGGCAACAAGCGCTCTTCAAAAAGCAGGGTGTAGAAGTGAATCCAGAAAACCCGGTTTACCAAGCCGAGATCACCGAGCTTGGCACTGCCGATGCATTCACCGCTGAAGTGCCCAATCCCACCTCGCCGGCTGAACCTAAAGAACCTGCCGTGCCCGTGAAGATTGGTGATTACTCACTGCTGGGTTTCGATCGACTAGCTTCCTTTGCCTACGAAGTGCCGGATGATCCAATTACCGAACCCAAGGCTAAGAAGATTTTGGAATCCAACGAGATACCTGAGAGCATCAAAAAATTTGACGGACAAAAGGTGGCTCTCAAAGGGTTTATGCTACCACTAAAGGTGGAAGATGGCTTGATCACCGAACTGTTAATCCTACGCGACCAATCCTTGTGTTGCTACGGCGCCGTACCGAAGATAAACGAATGGGTGAGTGTGCGAATGCCTAAAAACAAGGGGGTGAAACCGATAATGGATGTGCCGGTCACCATTTTCGGCACATTAAAAGTCGGTGAGGTATTGGAAAACAGCTACCTCGTGGGCATCTACGAAATGGATGGCGAACGCCTCGACGGTCCGATCGATCTGTAATTTACCGCACCCGGCTACGGATCAATCAGCCACAATTGGATGTCATCCACTGCGACCGGCTCTCCGTCTAGTGTGTACCCCAAACTGCAGCTTGGCCCAGCTCCGGCTTGGCGGTATCCGTCCATTCCAGCGTCCAAGCCCCGGGTTCCTGTTGAGATTCGTTCCAGGCCTTTCCCTGTACGGCCCATTGCAAACCCGGCAGGGTGCGCACCTGCAATCGCAGATGGGTCCATTGGCCGAGTGCGGGTTGAAACGGCACTGATTGCACTATTGCTGTGTCTCGGCTCAGTTCCAGTTGCTGCCGTTCCGGATTCACCCGCAACCGATACCCGTCCAGGCCACTGAGTCCGACAGCGAAGGTGGCCTCGTTCTGTTTTCCGGCAGCAGCACGGAAACGGGCGCCTACCCGGAAGCCCTCCGCCATTGCCGGGCCAAACAGCACGCCGTGCTCCGATTTGGGCGCGGCGGGAAGCTCAAGATGGCGCCCGCCCTCGGTGGCTACCACGGTGGCTGTGCCGTTCACGGGGGTAAAGGCCGACGGCAGAGTTTGCCGTTGATCAAAGGACTCCTGAAACAACGCCGATGCATCCACGACCGGCGTGGGTGGCGTTACACAGGCGGCTCCGGACAGCAGCAGCGGCAAAATGAAAACGATATTGCGAGTCACGTCAGTTGTTTTTTTCACGTGATCTACAGCGGCGACTACGAAGTCAGTAAGGTTGCGTGCTAAAGTACCGTTGTTCTTCGCCTTAGCCGTAAAACCCAACGGCAGATTGGGGGTCAGAATTAAAGGGAAGGTACGTCTTTTCATGAAATAAATTACTTTCTCTGATTAAAAAACTGCCTCGAAGTGAACCGACAAAACAATAAACTACTCACTTCGCAGCGCCGTCAACATCCGACCGCGCAGGGCCGCCACAGACGCCAGCCAGGTCCAAAAGATACCGCTCACTAGGATGCCGCCAATGATCCATTTCAGCAGATCCACCGGCAGACCTTGCCCAGGGCCGGTCAGGGATGGTGCCACGGCCAGCAGCGCACTCACCACACCGCCGACCAATCCCAGCGCCAGCAGGCCGCCATGTTCGGCAAGTACGAGCCAGTGCAGGGATCCTTTTCGAAAACCCACGGCCTGCAGCAGCGCCAATTCCCCGCGGCGCTCCAGCACATTCCGCAGCACCACCACGCCTAGGCCGATACTGCCCAGCAGTAATGCCAGCCCGCCCAGAGCCTGGAAAATATCGAGGTACGTGTTTTGCACCTGACTGAATTCCGCCAGTCGGCGCGTGGCCGGGGTCAGTTCCAGTCCGTAATCTTCCAGCGCAAAACTCAACTCTTCTTCAGTGGCTTGGGGATCATCCGAATCAATGAGGAAGGCCCGGTAGCCGCTGGCGGAGGGGAATTGTTTCACAAAGTTTTGTTCCGAGATAATCAGGTCTCCTTGGAGCATGGAGTTAGCGAGGAAACCGACGATGCGGATGGGAAACGTGCCGCCGGCTTCGTTTGGGTAATCCATCACCTCACCCACCTTCACGTGCAGCGCCCACATGCCGGTGTTCATATCCACCACGGCCGGTACAGCTCCGTCTTCGGGTTCGTTCAGCAACCCCCAGCCTTCACCCTTGGCAAACGTAAAAGCTTCTCTGTCGATCAGCTGTTGAGGATCAACCCCAAGCAACCGTGGCTCGCGGGTCTGGTTGAGGTTTAGGCAACTGGCATCGTCCCCTTCGCGCACGCGCATTTGCACGAGACTCACGTCACCGTTCACGGCCATTTCATCGCGGCCCTTTTCGGTGTTTAAATCATACAACACCGGCACATCGCTTTGACCGAAAAATGCAAAGCCCCCTGTGCCACTCCAACGTTCCTGCGCCCCGTCATTCGGGTCCAGTCGGAATGCGCCCACGGCCACCAAGAGAAACACGCCGCACGCCAGCAAGCCGATGCAGGCCAGACTGCGTCCGCGCCGGCGCGCACTACCGCGCCAACCCATCGCCCCCAAGGTGGCGAAGGAAGCGCCGCCACCCGTCGCCATTTTGCCCAGCCACGCATGGCACATGCACAGACAACTCACGAGCATCAACATGCCCGCGCCGAAAAATCCGCCGGCCTTCATCTGGCCCTGTGCATCCTTCATGGCCAACCCCAGCCCAATCGCGCCTATGGCGCACACCGCGGCAGTGAGCAGTGCTTTGCGGCCGGCACGGGTGGTGTCGGTAGTCGCCGGGGCACCCTGAATGAGTGTGATGGCTTGGGTCTGAGCCAGTTTACGAACGGTCAACCAAATGGTGAACAACGCTACGGCCAAGCCGCTGATCATGCCGTACACAATCGTTTGCGGTTGGGCCTCATAGATAATATTACCTTTGCCAATCGCGCCGCCCCAATCGGAATTCAGCAGATCCACCAGCACACGCGTGTAGCCCAAGCCTGCCCAGGCGCCCAGACCGGCTCCGAGCAAGGCGAGCACAAAGCCCTCGGCCAGAAGAAGATTTCGCACGGTTTTTCCGGTGAACCCAATGGCAAGCAACGTACCGATTTGCGGGGCACGTTGTTCCACGCCAAAGACAAAGAGGAGCCCCATGAGAATGAGCGCGGCGAGTACGAGGAAAAAGCTCAGGCCAATGAACAGGCCACCGAAGTCATTGGCTGAATCGCCGGTAACCGCTTCGGTGCGGACATCGCGGAATCGCAAACCGATTTGTGCCGGATCAAACTTTTCGCGTATCGCCGCCTCGATCTCATTGCGGTTGGTCGCATTAAATCGAAACCGCATGGTGGTTGCTTCGCCGTATCGATTGGCCCACAGCTTCTGGCCGGT
>WTHG01000013.1 GCA_011523245.1 Verrucomicrobiales bacterium
GGAATGGATGCTTCGCGCAGCCCAACTCGGAAACGCCTATGCCCAGGTGAAGCTGGCCTGGATGCATGAAAACGGCGTGGGCATTCGAAAGGATTACGAGGAAGCCGCCAAGTGGTATCTGGCTAGCTCCCGCCAAGGACTGGCTTTAGGGCAAATCAACTTGGCGTTACTACTAGCCAGCGGGATCATTGGGGAAAAAGATTTGGTGGGCGCCTATAAATGGATGAAGCTGGCCGCCCAAACGGGCAACCAAGGCGCCGAAAAATTCCTGCCCACCATCCGCGAAAAAATATCTCCTGAGGAATTAGCCGAAGCAGAACTGTTGATCACCCGCTTTGTGGCTCAACCTTACACCGAAAAAATCCCTCCCGGCTCACCCCAAGGTTGATCAATCGAGCAAATGTTCGTCCTCCGGTTTCACCGAGGAAGGACCATACATTCCTTTAGACGGATCATTCGGATCCACCGGCCGGCCGACGGAACGGGCTTTCTTGATGGCCTTGGAAAATACCGGGAACATCATCGAAGCTAGAATCGCAATGATAGCCATCACTACCAGCATCTCGATCAACGAGGCACCTTTTGTCTTGGGCCAGCGACGGTTTTTCCTTGGCAAATTCATAACTGCGAGGCGCAAGCTAGACTACTCTTCCTAGTGATCAATCACCGGCTTGAGGATTTATCCCGGATACGCGCGGCCCACCGGTTTTCGCTTGAGCTCGGGCGGCTTGGATTTGTTTTTCATTAAGCTTCGTTCCCGGCCCTACTCCACCGCCTTCGCGCAGGCGCCCGTCGATCATCAAGTTCCCCTGCGTCGATACGTGTGGCAAGCCCAAGGCATGACCCAACTCGTGCGCGAGGATATTGGATTGCGCAAAGAAGACCGGCGAACCATCTTTCCATACTCCTCCCTTGTCGATTAATCCTGCGAATTTCACCTGTGGCATCAGTACCACCCCTTTCTTTGGCATGTAAACCGCCCCAAACGCATCCGGCATGGTGTATAGCACGACTACTCGAAAGACTTTCCCGCGATCCGGAAAATCCGGGATCATTCTATGTAAAATCCGGGACTGATGCAGGCGCACATAAGCTGAAGGCACGTTTGGTTTAAACAGATCAGCGAACTCTTTCTCCGCCGCTACATTCGCCGGCAAGAGTTGTTCTGGTCGGCCCGGTGAAAATCGTATTTTCCCTTGACCCCAAATTTCATTTGCTCCGGCAAACAAGGGGCGTAAATCCGTTATCTTGGCATCCGCGTTAATCGAGACATATCGGCTTTTCATATAATGAATCTTCACCGGTAGATGAAACAAAGCCTCATCCGGATTTCCATCGTCCGCCGCCGTCTGCTCCACGGCCGCCACCGCGCGTGTAGCACCCCGCATACTGCCAGCATATACTATCAAACGTGTCCCCCCCTCTACTCGTGGTAGGAAGGCAAAGCGCACTCGCCCCAACATCAACCGGATTGCGTCCGCCGCCGGCTTGTCTCGAAATTTGCCACTCACAACCCGTTGCAACCCAGGCTCCACCTTCACTTCCCAGCCAGTCTCAGCTTTGATCATCCCCAGAAACACTTCGAGCGGCACATCTTTAACCCTCAGATCGAACGTCCTTGCCTTGGGATGCCACACCACTTGATTCGCAGACCAAGCGTCCCAAGCCATGCATCCCAATACCAAACAAATCAATCGCATCAATCGTTCCTTTCTATATTTCCAACGCCCCCAAAATATTTTTCCACCAATTTAGGATCTGTTGGGCTCGATCCTTTTGAGGTAAACAGCATTACCAGCGCTGAAACCAGCACGCTCCAAATAAAGGGGTGAAGGTTCAGCAGTTCATAAGCACTAAACTTGTCGTGAACCAGATAACCAATCAGATAAAACGCGGCCATCGTGCCACCGCCGCTAAGCATGCCGGCCACGGTAGCGCGGGGTGTGAGGCGTGGCCAATACAAAGCCAGAATGACCGGCATTAAAAAACTAGCGCCCAAACCACCAGAGCCAAAGACGATCAGGTCCTGCAAAAATTGCGGCGGATTCAGCATCGCAAACATTGCCAGCGTGCCAACACCTACGGTGGTCCAGTAGGTCACCTTTTTCATCTGCGCTTCGCTCGCCTTGGGATTTTTACGTTGATACACATCGCGCACCACGCTGCCAGAAACCAGCAAAAGAAAACTATCCACGCTACTCATCACCGCTGCAAAAGGGGCGGCCACCAACAAGCCGGCCAACCACGGCACGCCGGCCGAAGAGGTGAGGAAGGTTGCCATCTCGGGCATCACGCGATCGGCATCAATTTCCCAGCCCGGCAATAGCACGCGCCCGCAGGTGAAGATGATGATCAACGGAAAGTAAATCAGTGAAAAATACAGAGCCACAAAAATGATGGAATGCCGCAGCGTCGGGATGTCTTTAAACGCCATTTGCCGTGACATATAGCTCGGCTGGGCCGCCCCAGCAAAGGGCCAGAAACAGAAGAAGCTCACTGCCAACATGATGGGCAAAAACCCCGTAGCGCTGCCGGACTTCGGGCCGGGCGCGCTAACGTACACCCCCGGTTTGTCGTCGCCGTATTGATAGCCTTCCACATCTACCGCCTGAGCACGCACACTTGTATCCTTCACCTGTGCCCGGATCGATTCCAGTTCGGTAGCATTTTCCAGTGAAGTCCGCACCTCGATCACCGGCACGCCCGTGAGCTCAGCCTGACCTTCAGAAAACTCTACGGTCTCTTTGAGACGAACAAAGGGTTGACGCTTTTCATCTGTCGGCAGTTCCAGCCAAGTTCCCTTGGCCAAGGCTAGAGGGGTATCCGATTCCATCCGAACCAAAGTCGCATTCCCGTCGCGCGGCGGAACTTGCCGAGACAACTCCTGTGTCGCGTTACTCAAGCCGCCCACCTGCGTGAGCGCAAGGCCCAGCAGGATCACCACGCCGAGCCCCATGATTACGCCCTGCATCATATCCGTCCACACCACCGCGCGAAAGCCGCCCCAAGCCGTGTAGGCCACCACTGAGGCGGCAAACACCAGCAGGCATAACAAGTAATCCGCCTCCGCCGCGCCGACCCAGGGTATCGGGGCGGTGAAACGATCCATAACCGCCACGGCCGCTTGATAGATTTCCACATCGCCGAGCAAGGTGGTCATGATTTTTGCTCCGGCCTTGAACTGGGCCAGCAGGAAAAAGAACTGGAAGAACACCAGCAGCACCGTCGCCACAGCGCCCACTGTATCGCTACCCAAGCGTTTGCGTAGCAGCTCGGGCACGGTGATGCTGCCGCTCTTTCGGGCCACTTGGTTCAGGCGTTTGGCGATTAGGCCGATCGCAACCAGCGGCACGATGATGTAGCCCCCAATCCAGAGCGCCATGACCCAGCCGTGTGTGTAGATGAGCGAGGGAAACCCCATGAAGCTGCCGCCCGAAGCGCTGGTGGCCGCGTAGGTAAAAGCAAACGCCCACATACCTAGGTTTCGGCTGCCGAGAAAATATTCGTTGAGAAATGATTTCCCTGATTGTTCGCG
>WTHG01000032.1 GCA_011523245.1 Verrucomicrobiales bacterium
CGTACAATAATTCGCGATCGAACACTTTGTTTTCCATCGCCTGCCAAACCGCTTCGCCGGTTAGCGTGCGGACCTGCTTCACGCCGGTCTCGCCGCCGGCTCGGCGTTCGACGAGGCATTGAACCATCTCCAGCGCGTGAAAGCCGTAGGCATCCAGCGTGTGATACGACACGGCCACAATCTCCTTGAGCTTCGCGCCGCGCTGCACATCCACCGGTGGATAGCGCCACAGCACGGGCAACGACGAGCCCGCCATCAGCGGCACTTTCAATTCCGCCGCCGTTGTGTACAGCCATTTGGAGTCTTTCCAGTTGTCGGCCAAGTGCTTGTCGACAAACACCGGCACGCTCTGGCCGGTTTTGCGAAAGACCTTTTGCACCTCGTTGAAGAGCCGGCGTTTGGGATAGATGGTGTTGCCGGTGGCGTTCTTGGGATACACGCCGTGCTCGGCAATCAGCAACACGCCGTCCACCTTCAGTTTGTCCGTGCCAAAGGTGAGCGCCTGTTCGACCGTGCCCACAATTGGCACATCAAACTGCCGGGCCCACTTGCGGCTGGTGTCGTTCTTGGGCACCTGATCGGTGTACAGCGAAACCAGCTTGAGATTCGGGTGCTTGCCCTTGCCGTCGAGCGTATCGGTGAGCAGCAACCGGCTCACGATCACATCCGCATGTGAATTGTGCCGATACTCGGTGACGATGGCCGCGATCCGCTTCGGCGGGGCGGCACAGGCGGTCAGGCAGATCGACAGGAGTAAGATGTATCCTTTGGCCCAATGTTTGACTGGCTGCATCCGGAAATCGTGACGTAGTGCATGGAGCGAGTCAATGAACACGGTTATCAAAATCCGTTGCCTGCGGCGGACAGGGTTCATTAATATCGCACCACAAAAACATGATGAAACAATCGGCGTTTATTTTGGGCCTAACGGTAGTGGTGGCCGGGTGTGGACAGAAAGACATCGAGGAAAATAAAGGCCCCGACGCCATGACACCTCTGCCCGAAGCGATCCCGACGAACGGACCGAAGTCGCTATCGGCGGATGTGACTGGAGTGTGGCAGAAGGCAGGCTTTCTCAGTGGCTGGATGGGAACGACCGAAAGCAAACCGAAGCCTTTCTTTGCCCAATCTGTACAGATGTTGGATGCGGAAAGTGCCGTGCCGGCTTTTTCACCCCAATCACAGTTCGATTTCAGCGCGGAGTCCGTTTGGGAAACGCTACCTTCACCCGGCGCGGCATTTGGTTTGTCCTTCGTCAACCCCAGCTTTGGAGATGCGCATGCGAAGCAGGTGAGTCAGTTCGAACATCTGGCGATGCTCAATCTCGAGGTCTCCAGTGTCACCGATGCGGGCCTGAAGGAGCTGGCTCAACTCAAGAATCTCAAACGGCTCGTTTTGACGCGGACGGATGTCTCGGATGGCGGTGTCGAGGAACTCAAGAAGGCACTGCCGAATTGTGCGATCATTCGGTGACGAGTGGCGGCTTCTGAACTCGATCAACGCAGAATGAGAGCCTCAGCAATGTTGAGGTTTAGTGTCACTTTGTTGTCGTCTTTTTGAATAACGGCGCCGGTGGCGGTGGTGAGTTTTTTGTTGGCCAAGTCGGCAGGGAGGGTGATTTCCAAATTCTCAATGGGGCCAGTGCTCCAGTTGGTGAGGATCACGACGTTGCCTTTGGGGGAATCAATGATGTTGGCTTCCACCAGAGTTTCGGAACAGGTGATGTGGCGGTTGGGGGTTTGGAGGAGTTTGGCAACGAGCGGATCGTATTCGGTGGGGATGAGATGAGCCGAGGCACCGGCATGGGTGCCGCGATCAACGGGCACCTTCGGCGTGGCCGGGGCAAAGTAACTGAGGCCGGGCATAAAGGCGAAATGACCGACAGCACCCTGACCGTGTTTGCGATGCAGGATGGCGGGCGATTTATCGGCGAAATGTGCCACGGTAAATCCTGCGGCACGCGGGTTGATGGTGAGCCGATCGTGCACGGCGTAGACCGGGAAGCTCGGCGGCTTCGCACTGTCGGTGGTGGCCCCGCTAAATTGAACGGTGGCGACGGGCGCAACGAAGGGAAGATCCTGTTTTACCATTTCCAGCTGGGCATTCTCGGGGGCGATTAGCTGGGCGGAGCGGATGCCGCGCAGATTGCGGAGGATGGTGTTGGGCTGGTTGAGTTCATCGAACATGCCCGCACCGGTGGTGGTCATCAGTTGACCGCCGGCGTTGACCCAGTCGGCGATCTTCTGCGAGGCGGCACGGGAGACATGGCGATCGGTGAGGATGAGACCTTTGAATTTTGAAAGATCATCGCCCTCGATCACGAAATCGAGCGGCGTGCCTTGCTGGATGAGGCCGGCGTAGAGCGTGCGTTTGCCGGCGGCAAAGGAGCCGTCGTTGTCGCCCCAGATATCGCCGGTTTCGCTGAACCACATCGCCGCTTTAGCGGGCCGTTTGCGGCCGGCCTGGATGATGTCCTCAAACTGGCCCAGCTCGCGGAAGCTGCGGAGAATGGTGCGATAGGTCTCGGGATTGCTGCAATGATTCTCGGTGTACGCGGCTTGGACCGGCCGAAACTCGAAGAGGTTCACCACCTGCATGCCGTGGCCAAGCGCACCGTAAAAGAGGCGGCGCCAGTTCTCGGGAATCTGCCCGGGCCAGTGCGGCATGCAGTAGTAATGAATCTTCTGGTTCGGCTTGCCGCGCACGCCGGCGCGCAGCAGGTCGAGGTTGATGTTGTTCATCTGCTGCGTGGCGACAGGCATTTGGAAAATGTAATCCTCACTCCACGGCTGCGTCATGCCTTCCTCGCGAAAGATGGTGACCCACTTGTGCACCTCGCCGAGGTACCGATGTTCGGCGGGGTAGTGCGGCGAATAGTTCGCGCCGATGCCGGCGTTGGGCAGGTGCTTCCTCAAGATATCCGTACGGTTCTTGATGGCCCGGATGCCGTACGCGTGCTGGTAACGGCGCGACCAATAATACACGCCGGGCCGCGCGGCCTTGGCGGCGTCGGTGGGTTGGTACTGGATGGCATCCCAGTTCGCCGCGCCGGGGAGGATGTCCTTGGGCTGCAGCTTACGGCTCTTGAGCCACGTGACCATGTCCGCCGTGCCCTTCGCGCCGCCGGGCGGTTTGGGCAGGCTGATTTCATCGCCGAGACTGACGACACGAATGTGTTGCGCGCGTGCGCCAAGGTTTTTGCAATACTCCTCGAGCTTGGCCGTGGGCACGCTGCGAACGTCGATGTACGTGCCGGTTTTGGATGACGTTTCCTGCAAGCCAAACAGCTTGCGAAACTCAAGGACCCCTTGGTCATACTTGGCCCCGAGGCCGGGGGCAAAAGTGAAGCCGTAAATCAGCGTCTCGGTGGGCAGCCGGCCGCGCAGGGGTTCCTTTTTCACTTCGGCCAGCAAATCGAATAGTACGTCCTCCTGCCGGCGCAGTCGGCGTGAGTAGCGTGTATCCGCATCAGCGGCGAGCTTGAGGGCTCCTTCGCCGTCGAAGGCCGCGATGGGCGTGAGCTTGCCG
>WTHG01000300.1 GCA_011523245.1 Verrucomicrobiales bacterium
GTCCGTGAGCGGATGCGCATTGAGCGCTTCCGGCAGTCTTTGGTCCGGGGCATCAGTTTCAATTAGCAACCGATTCAACGGTACGGACTTAAACGCCTCGCGATGGCGGCCTTTGGCATCGCGCAGAAAGTAGCCGGGAAAACTGAAGTAAGCGTCAAGCGCAGCGAAGGCAGGGATCATCTCGGCAGACCCACCGTAGCTGTGCAGCAGAAAACCGCGATCAGGAACCGGGCCTTCCTGCAGTAATTCTAGCAATCGCCCCCACGCCTTGAGGCAATGGATGCTGGCGGGGAGGTTACGCTGGGCAGCGATACGGAGTTGGGCGCCGAACACCTCTTCCTGCCCTTCGTAGTCGAGCCCCTTCTTCCAGCGGTCGAGGCCAATCTCGCCCACGGCGGCGGGATGGGCATCGAGCATTCGATTCAATTCCGCTTCCCAATCGGGCGAGCGTTCGTGGATGCACCATGGATGATAGCCGAAGCTCGGCAGCACCTGTGGGTGCGCTGCGGCCAACTTGGCCACCGCCGGCCAGTCCGCTTCGCAGCAGCCATTGACCACCATGCGCTGTACCTCAGGACATTCGGCCAGCAGGATCGCCTGTCGACCGCCGAAGCGCTCGGCCTGCAGATGATTGTGGGCGTCGTAGAGATTCACTTCGCCTGCAGCGTGCGCAGGGCGGCCGCATAGCGTTTGCCGAGTTCGCGATAGCCGGCCGCATCAAAGTGCACGCCATCGCCTTTGTGGTTCAGGCCGGCTGAGGTGACCCAGGCGGTGTGTTTCACCTTGGCGGGCAATGTCTTTAGCGCGGTGTCCACGGTGGCCTTGTGTTCGGCGCGTTTCCAGAACTGACCCAGTTCACCAACCACAACCGGCACGATCGGGTTCTTCAAATCCTTGCGCCATGCGGCGATCATCGCATGCAATTGTTGCTCATATATCTTGGCGGTTTCCGCCTTACCGGAATCGCTCTCGCCTTGATGCCAAAGGATGCCCTTGATGACGCCGGCTTGTTGCGCTGTCTTGGCTCGCCTGAGGGCGGCTTGGTAGAGGTCGCCGTTTTGCTGCCAACGACGGATGGGCGTGCCACCGACTGCACACGGGATCAGTCCAATCTTTACGTCCTCGTTGGCCTGAGCCATCTCGATGCCGAAGGTGCGGCCAAGGCTGACGCCAGCGATTTTTTTGTCGAACGAAATGGGGTCGACTGCCGACACCCATTCATTGGCCTTGTTGAGCATCAACACGCGCGGCACGGCCACCTTGTCCTCCAACGTCAACTTTCCGCGGCCGGCCATGTTGGATTGGCCGATAAGCAGGTAGAGATGGAAGTTTGCGTCTGCCGCCGATAATGGGCCGGCGACCAATATGAATAATATAGCAACTAAAGAGCGCATTTTATTTAAAAGCGGTACTAAACGGGGAAGCCGGCAGCCCTGCTCCATTCACTAGATTAGGCTCGGCCATTTGGTGCCAACCAAAGCGAACATGGACCGGATTTTTTACCGCATCACTCTTTACGATCAAATGGTCTCCGTAAACGATTGTCGCCTTAGCTGGATGCCATTTTCCATCTTTACCGGCAATTTCAAAATGACTGACGGGTTTATTGTCATTGGTTTTGAGGCCGTGATGATGATCACCCAGTTTCTTAAAATGAACTGTGAGGCTATCCTTACCCTCAGCGTGAGATGTTTTCTCAAAAATAGGACCTGAGTACTGGGTCTTTAGCTTTTTGCCGTAGTCTTTAACCAAAGCCCATAATGCAAGGCGCTTACCGACATCCTGCTTGTTCTTGGGATGAATATCTCTAACGTTTGAAATATCAGTGGTTACCGCCATACCGGTATGAGGAACCTTGAGAGTTTCCAGTTGAGCCTGCCAAATCCCGGGCAAACGAGGATCATCATCCCTACCGTAACGGAAAGGGGCTAGTTGAACATAATAGAATGGTAGCTCTGGTTTGTTGAATACACTGCGCCAACCCGCGATCAAGGCCTTCATCTTTTCGTGGTACAGCATGCCTTCCCCGTTATTGCTCTCCCCCTGATACCAAAGTGCACCCTTAATGGTATAAGGCAAGAGAGGGTTGATCATTCCATTATATAAAGCCAAGGGACTTTGATGATTTACCCCGTTACCGCGCTTGGCAGGAAATTGGTCCAGCTTATCAGCAAAGTTAGTCTTCAGTGCTGGAACACTCTTGAAACCCACCGGCGGAATCCAAGGTTCAATCCGAGTGCCGCCCCAGTTACTTCCAATCAAACCAATGGGCACCTTAATCTCACTTTGTAAATGCCGGGCAAAGTAATAGCCCACGGCAGTAAAATCGGCGGCTGTTTGCGGCGAGCAAACTTTCCAACCATCCGAGGGTACATCGTTCTCCGGTTGGGCAGCCGGGCGATGTGGAATCTTGATGTGGCGGATCAGTGGATGCTTTGCGTTCGCAATCTCTTCCTGCGGATTGGCTGACTGCCTGACCCGCCATTCCATGTTGGACTGACCGGAGCAAAGCCAAACCTCACCCACCAACACATCCATTAACTCAATCTTGGAACTCCCGCGAATGGTAAGTGTTTGGCCCTTCGCATTAGCCTTCATGGAATCCAAATGGATTTCCCAACGGCCATCATCACCTACCTTGGCCGTGTGCTTTTGGCCGGCAAATTCAACGGTGACCTGTTTATCCGAATCATCCCAACCCCAAATCGGGCACTTTTCACCCTGCTGCAACACCATATGGCTGCCGATGATGGAGGGAAGTTTCGTTTCAGCCTGAACAAAAAAGGCCGACAGAATAACGACAATACAGCTTAGGGAAAGAAGACGCTTGGTCATGGGGGCAATTGCAACGCCTTAACCCACACACGTCAACCGAGAAAGAGCTGAGACGATTAAAATTACTGCCCTTCAGTCACCATCTTGAAATCATCAGTCCGGAAAGGCGTGGCCGGAAGGCCTTCGCGGCTCATCAATGTGCAAACAGGGTTCACCGCCCAAGCATAGCGTACTTGGGCAGGCGTAATTCCTTCAGCCCACACTTCCACCTTGTCTTTGCCCACGATTCGAGCGTTGGCCCAGACAAATTTTTTGTCCTGTCCGCATATGGCAAACCCTTTGGGATCACGCACATCAAAGCTATAAAGTCCCGCACCCACATGATCAAAGGTGATCACAGCCTTATTGCCCTTGATCTCCATACTCTTATAGCGAGGACTTTGATGAATGATGTCCACGCCGTAGTCTTTGGCCAATGCCCAACGCGCCAGTCGCCTGGCAACGGTCTGTTTATCGCGTGGATGAATGTCGCGGCCTTCGCCCACATCAATGATCACTGCTTCGCCCGTATTCTTGAGGCGATCCATCGTCATGGTCTGTGCCTCACGCAATTCGGCCCAGTTATCATCCATAGGCTCCGGTTGCTCATCACGGAAATCAGCGAGTTGAACCCAATAAAACGGGAAATCACCCTGCCCCCATTCGTCGCGCCAATTTTGGATCATGAGCGGGAACACGTCACGGTAAGCCT
>WTHG01000377.1 GCA_011523245.1 Verrucomicrobiales bacterium
CAACATGATACCGGCGCGGTGTTCGTGGGAGAGCGGACCGTGGCTTTGCGGGCCCGCAATCATCACCACTTTTTTGGGTGTGGCCAGAGCGGAGATCGTCAAGCCCAGCGTCAGTGCGAGTGTGAGGATATGTTTCATCGTGTGATCTACAATTAAAGTTGGATTATTTCCGCCGCCCCTTGGGGTCGAGATTTTGTTTCAGTTCCTCAGCAGACACCTTGGAAGCGACCCCGTATTTGGGGATATCGGCCTTGGCCAGCCACAAGAGGGCGTTCAGTACCACCTTGCGATAGTTGTCATTCCCCCAGTTCACGTGCTTGTGACCACCGGTAAACCCGAAGCCACGGCTGCCGTTGGGACCTTCGTAAGCCCACATGGTCGTCTCCGCGCGGCCTTCGGCATCAATGATGTGCTGGTACGGACCGCGAGGGTACACGTAAGGCCCATCGCGAACGTCTTTCCCGGGTTTGGCAGAAAGGATCGGAATGATCTTGCCCACGCCATCGTTGCGAAAGCGCATGTTGAAGTACCATTCGTCCACCACCTTGAAGGGCTTCACGCCGTTAGTGATGGGGTGCTTGGGGAATTTTTTGAAATCCGGCGCCCACATGGGGTTCACCGAAAACTTGTGTTCGTAGTAGCCGCCAATCCAGTCCTGCATGGTTTTGCCGGTATCCCCCGCCGGCACCTCGACGCCGTAGTGTGCGCACCCGACGCCCACGCCCTTGGCGATGAGGTCGTTGATTAGCTTCACCCGCTCCGGTTTCATGGCCGGATGCCGTCCCCCGCCATCGGCATACACGAGAATTGCATCCGCCCCCTTGAAGGCGTCATCACTCTTCGGCCAGCCCATGTCATGCACCTCAGCGGTGATACCGGGCAATTGGTCGAGGCATTTCTCGAGTAACAAACAGCCGGCCCGAAATTCATGATCGCCCGGGCCGTGACTAGGCCGACCGGCGATGAGCAGGATTTTTTTATCAGCCGATTCAGCGATAAAGACGCTGACCAGCAACAGGCAGAGGATTTGGGAGAAACGCTTCATGACGACAAAAAAAAGGGCGACGCAGTGCGCCGCCCTGGGTGGAGTTTATTTCAAGTGTTTCACGCGGATGTTGCGGAATTGAATGGTCATCGGCGGACCGGCATGCAGCTGCAGAGCCACGATGCCTTTGCTCACCGCTTCCTTGCCTTCATCAATGGTCTCGGACATCAGCGTGCCATTGATCCGGTGCACCATGTGATTGCCTTTGGCGGTAATGTGCATGGTGTTCCATTCGCCCTGGCCCTTCACCTTTTTCTGCAACTCAGCAGAATCGCCGAACCGCTCGACCTTTTTCTTGGCCTTACCGTCGCCCAGCGTGGTCTTGGTGCCGCGATCGGCGAGAATGCCGCGTCCGGTTTTTTCGCCGTAGTTAATGCCGCTGAAACGGGTGCCGGCTTCGAAGTCACCTTGATAACCTTTCACGACGTTGTTACCCATATCCTCGGAGCGATACTGGCAACCGGAGTTGCCGGATTTGGTGAGGAACCGGTATTCAAACTTCAGTTCGAAATCCGCCACGGTACCGCCCTTCCAGATGATGAACGTGTTGCCCTTCGTGGGGTTTTCCTTAGTGGTCTTACCCTGAATGGCGCCATTCTGTACGGACCAGAATTCCTTCTTGCCGTCCCAGCCCTTAAGGGTTTTGCCGTCAAAGAGGGACGTGAAGCCCTTCTCCTCGGCCACAGCCGGCAGCACGAAGGCCGCGGCAAACAAAGCGGTGATGATTTTTTTCATATTCGTTTATTGGGGGTTACTTAAATGCTTTCTTGAGGAACTTGAGACCCTTCACGGCAATCTCGTCGCGGGTTGGTTCAATGCGGCGCCAAATGGCGGCGGCACGGGCAATCACCTTCACATCCGTGGTGAAGCTCTCAATCACCACATCGCCCTTATACTTGATGGACTTGAGCGCTTTGACGATCGGCTTCCAGTCTAGCTCGTCGTTACCCGGCGTGCCGCGATCCGTACCGCAGGCGTGGAAGTGGCCGAGAAGTTTGCCGGCCTTCTTGATGGCGGCGGCCTGGTTCTTCTCCTCGATGTTCATATGGAACGTATCGAGATGCAGTTTGAGCGCCGGACTGCCGACGGCCTTGATCAACTGTAGGCCCTTGTCGCAGGTGTTGAGGAAGTCCGTCTCAAACCGATTGAGCGGCTCCACGCAAATCTGCACGCCCTTCTTCTCGGCGTAGGCGGCGAGCTCTTTGAGGTTTTTCACCACGAGCGCAAATTCCTTCTTCTGCTGCTTGGGCTCCACCGCATCGGCCTTGCCCACTACGCTGTACACTGGGCCGATCAGCGAAGGGCAACCCAGCACTACCATGTGGTCGATGAGCGCTTTGCAATATTTCATAGCCTCACGCTGATCTTTGGCGCTGCCGCGGAAATCACGACCGGGCCCCATGCAGGCGCAGACTGAGCCGCAGACCAGACCGTTTTTATCCAACGCAGCCTTTACCTTGGCCGAATCGATATGTTCCGGTGCCTCGATCGGGATTTCGATCGTCTCGAAGCCCCATTTCTTGAACTTCGGAAACAGGCGCGTGGATTGGGTGGTAAAGGGTGAAGTAAACAGGAAGGTGTTAATACCGAATCTCATGACTCAAAAAGGTGAGCGGCAAAGCTACGGGAAGGGGCAAAACCGGTCAACGGGAATTAAGCGTGTCGCAGAGCTTCGATAGGATCGAGGTCGGCGGCGCGGCGAGCGGGGTAGACGCCGAAAACGACTCCCACTATGGCGGATATCAGAAACGCCAAGATTACCGAGGGGATGGTAACGATCGTTTTCATCTCGGCGAAATGTTCTACCGCGAACGGCAGCGCCACACCCAAGACAACACCCACCAAACCGCCCCCAATCGATAGAACGATGGTTTCCACCAGGAATTGCGTCACAATCTGTTGTTTGCGAGCGCCTAAGGCGCGGCGGATGCCAATCTCACGGGTACGTTCGGTCACGGTGGCCAACATGATGTTCATGATGCCGATGCCGCCTACTATCAGGCTGATGCCGGCAATTGAGCCGAGTACGATATTGAAGATACGCTTGGTTTGCTCGGCCTGCCGCAACAGTTCCAGCGGTACGATGATTTCGTAGTCCTGCTTGGGATGGGATTTCTTGAGGGCGGCGGCGATGGAGGATTTGGTGGCTTCGACATTTTCGACTGAATCAATTTCGGTCACCAGTTCGTGTAGCTCCACGCGCTCCCGGGAATATCCACCGGCACTGCGCTCCAGAAACAATGTGCCCAGCCGAGCATGTGCGGATTTCAGCGAGATATAAATATTGGCATCCAACGCTTCACCGGCCGTATCCCCGCCGGGCGCGCGCGCCTGCGCACTGCCGGTTTCCTGAATCACTCCCACCACGACAAACACATCCTTGTTATTAAACTTTACCATGCCGTCCAAGGGTTCCTCGGCTGGAAATAATTCCTGAGCAAGGGAATCGGTGATCACGCAAGCATTGCTGCGGTAGCGTTCGTCGTTTTCATTCAGAAACCGACCTTTGATGATGCGGGCCTGGCTCATTTCTAGATGATGCGGTTCCGTGCCCCACACCGTACACGCCGCCTTGCGCTGGCCATGACGGGCCTCCAGTCGATACCGCCGTTTTGCTAATGTACGTTCGATGGAAGGCACTGTCTCCACCAAGTGCGCGACGTCATTGGTTTTTAAGCCGTAGGTGGCGGTGTAGGTACGCTTACTATCAGCAGTGGATTCCCCCTTGGGCGGCTGTACACTGCGAATAATAATATTACGACTACCCAGCTTGCGAATGGCTTCCTGTGCCTCGTAGCTGGCGCCCTCGCCAATGGCCAGCATGGCGATCACTGAGCAAACGCCAAAAATGATGCCCATCATAGTTAGCAAAGATCGCATCTTGTGCAGCATCAGGCTCTTGATGCCGATTTGAATGACGCGAATGAAGGCGAGGCCCATGGTTCAAAAGGCGCCCGGGCGCCGGAAGCGAATTACGACCCAGTCGATGCGATGGCTGGCGATGAACTACTGTCGCTCTGAGTTTCTGAGTTTTCGTCGATGTTAGGGGCGAGCGAAACTTGGTCACCCTCCTTCAAGCCATCCTTGATCTCAATGAAACGGTTGTTGAACTGACCGGTCTTGACCGGCACGACCACCATATTTTCACCGCGTTTTACTTGGACGACTTTTTGCCCTTTGTAGGTAGTCACCGATTGCACCGGCACCATCATCACATCGTTTAGCTCGGCCACGATGATCTCGGCCTTGGCGGATACGCCCGGCTTGAGGTCCTCTGGCAATTGTGAATTCTCGTCTTGTATCCACACGTGCGTATCGTACACGGAAATGTTTTCGTAGTACTTACGGCGGGCATCGGGCGTTGGCGCAACGTGCCGGACGACTCCCTGGAATTCCCGATCCGGCAGGGAATCAATCCGTACAATGGCTTTTTGGTCGGCCTTGATGTGGCGCACAAAGGATTCGTGTACCTGTACAACGGCCATAAGTTCACTAATATCGGGCAGGTCAATTACGCTGTAACCTTTGCGGATTAAAGCACCTTCCTTAATATAGGTGTCATTGTATCGGGAAGAACTGCGAGCATAAATGACGAGGCCATCCTGCGGAGCTCGCATCTCCGTCTTAGCCAATTGTTCCTTATAAAGAACTAATCGCTCTTGCTGCGCCTTGAGCCCTTCTGTACGTCGCAGGACCGTGCCCTCAGCCGATTCCACTAAGGTATTGGATTTTTGAATCGTCCGCTGTTGCTCCACTTTTGCCTGATCAAGCTTGGCTTCGTAACGTTTTTTCTGTTGGGGTTGCTCGAACTTGAGGAAGAGTTCCTGTTGTTTCTTAGTCTGTGTGATACTATTTTGCTGTTTCTTGATGGTGAGTTCGTTGCTTTGCACTTCCAATGAGGTCGCATAACCTTTTTCTCTCAGCTTGCGCGTGCTGGCCAATTTCTCCTCCGCCCGTTTAATTTCCTCCTCGGCCAAGGCGATGTCTCCTTCCATTTTCAGCAGCTGCAGTGGCGTATCGCCTTCGATGTAACGATCTAAATCCTGCTGAGCAAACTCCACGTCCAGTGCGGCCTGCCGGTTGGCTGAAGCCGTTTCAATCCTCCTAAGAGCCAGGTCTTTTTTGGCATTGCCCAAATCGCGCTCGGCATCAGCCACGGATTTCTCCTGATGGAGAATCTTATCACGCAAATCGGCGTCCTCAAATTTCACTAGAAGAGCTCCTGGAATCTGAATAGTCTGACCATGTTGCAGATTCTCCCAGTTCAGGTCCGGATTCGCGGTGCGTAAGGCTTCCTCAAATGCACGCTGCTCCGCTTTACCAGCCGGCTTGTCCGCCGTAGGCACGTTGGCTAGGTGCATGTGTTTTTCAGTAATGGATTGGAGAGTATCTTCTCCGCTGACCTGATACTGTGAAGGACCGTCAACATAAGTCCCTTCTGCCACAAGCGAAACAATAGTGCCTCCATTATCCAGTTCGCATTTTAGATTGAGTTTGCTTGTGGAATCCAGCGCACCGCCTTCGGCTACGGTCACCCGCAAATTGCCACGCTGCACGGTGGCGAACTGCGCATCGCCCATGACTTCCGGCTGGGGCTCAAGCCACTTGGCACCCATAAATAAGCCAGCTAACAACACGATCACGATCGTAGTCCAAGCGGGATGCCGCGTAATGAATGCTTTAGCTTTTGCCATTATTCCTGTTTTTGGGGCCCTCCGAAGACCTGCTCCGGAGTGATAACCTTGGGCAGTATCTCTTCGTTACCTGTATTACTTGCACTAGAAAAACCAAAAACCGACTGATTTTTCAACCAAAACTGTTCGCCTTCGACGCGCAGGACACCGAGATTCTTCAACAAATTCCACCGCGCTACATGATAATCAACAATCGCACTGGTCACATCATTTTGCGCTTCCACCAGATCCGCTTGAGCTTCGAGTTGATCTCGAATGTCAGCATCGTCGTTTTGGAGTAACAGTGGCATCACCTCCACCTGTTGACGGGCCAATTCCAGCGCAGCTTTCTGAATGAAATAATTTTCCCGCTCCTGCTCAAGTGCCCGAATGCCTTCGCGGATATTTTCGCGCAGGGAATCCAGCTCCGTGGCGAGCTTACGCATTTGTTTTTCGAAATTGATCAGACTCGTACGGTAAGCGTTGCGCTCGGTGAGTTGATTCAAGGGCAGCTTTAGCTTCAGGCCTGAAGTGCTGGCGAATTCTTCCGGCGAAAACGAACTGTAGAATTGCTTGGTCAAAGAAGCATCCACCACCACGTCCAGCCCCGGTTTCAAATCGCTCGCTGCGACCCGAACCTTGCGCTGGGCATCCTCGAACCGATCAACCTCGTTCAAGACGTCTAACCGGTTGGTCACCGCCACCAAATAACCGCGGCGCTCATTTAGCTCCAATGGCGTCAATCCCTGCGCCACGAGGTCAGTCAGTGCGCTATCCTCCAGCCGTAACGCCTCGCCCAAAGGTAGGCTGAGTCGTTGCTTAAAGCCGTCCAAAGATTGCCGATAGCTTTCCACGGCTTTGAGGTATTTCACGCGTGCGCTCAGTTCTGATTGCCGCGCCTGATCCACCTGATACCGCGCCAGCCGTTCGGCTTCCGCCATGGCTTCGGCTCGATCTCGCGCCTTTTGCAAGTTGAGATAATTATTATAACTGTTTCGCACCGCATCCTTGTCTTGCAGCACACGAAAATATTCGCCCACCGTCTCAATCGCAAAGGTCTTCTGGTAATGACTGTAATCACGCACAGCATAGACCACATCGCGCTCGGCTTGCGTCAGCACCTCGGCAGCAATTTCCGCGCCGGCACCGCGCAGCAATGGCTGGGTCAGTTTCAGCGTCAGGTCCGGCACCTTAGGTTTACCATCGAAATACAGCACTAGATCATTGGCCAACGTAGCTGTCACCGAGGCACCGGTCTGAAAGAGTTTCTGCACAGACACATCCGCATCCGAATCGCCACGCAGTCCGCCATCGGTTTGCCGGGCAATTCCGAGGTCCACTGTACTGGAGGGATTCCACACAAACTTATGGCGCGTGCCGGTCAGGGAAAGAGCCTGTAGATAAAGGGTCTCGCGTTGGAGTTGATAGGAGCGGTTATGGCGTTCGGCCATTTCCAGTGCATCAGGCAACGTCAATGTGCGGCCGCCGTCGGCGAAACGTTCCTGGATGATCCGCGCCGGGGATACCGTATCAGGCCGCTCGCCCACGGTTGTGCTCACCAGATTCGTGCCGGCTTCCTCCCCCAAAATCTGGCGCGACCGTTCATTAAGGATAGCCAACACTTCTGCATCCGCATCCGCAAGATGCCCTTCCGTCTGGCATCCCAACCATGTGGTGATTCCCAAAATCCCAATTGGAAATAGGCTTTTCATAACTCGAGCAGGCATGTTGGACGCAAGGTTCATGGGTTTAATCAATATTGTATCATGCATGCCGCAGGGCTTCAATTGGATCGAGCAAGGCCGCCCGGCGCGCCGGATAAAGACCAAATACCAGACCGACCATCACCGAGAGTCCGAAGGCCACCAGCACAGACCATTCGGTCACAATCGTAGTGGTGTGCAGGAGGTTTTGCCGCACCCACGCAAATCCCCAACCGCCGACCACACCAATGCCGCCACCTAGCAGACAAAGAAGTAATGTCTCCACCAAAAATTGAATGGTAATATCCCCCCGCGTGGCCCCCATCGCGCGTCGCACGCCGATCTCCTGTGTGCGCTCGGTCACGGTGGCCAGCATTATGTTCATGATTCCAATGCCTCCGACCAGCAACGAGATACACGCAATGTACATCAGCAGCCGTGTGTCGCGTGCCTTTTGTTTTTGCAATGCCTTGAGTTCTCGAATCGGCACGATGATCTCAAAATCCCGTTCATCGCGACCTGCATTAAGAGCTTCACTTAAGAGGGGTAATGAAGGCATGACGCGATCCACAGAATCGAACTCCACGCGGATCTCCGATAACTCAACCGCTTCCAGCTTTAAATGCCCCACACTCCGATCCACATTTTTCTCACCGTATAATGCCTTGAAACTAGAAAGCGGGATGTACACGTTGGCAGAAATTGTTTGCCCCACAGAATCCGGTAACTGCGCCAACTTTTCGATCGAGGCACGTTCCTGCAGCACGCCTTTCACCTGAAATACCTGCGAGGATTCATAACCACTTACCACAATGCGTTCCATTAACGGGTTGTGTCCCGCAAACAAGCGCTGCGCAAGCTCCAGTGAGATTACACAAGAGGACACCTTGCTGTTCTCTTCTGCCTCATTCAGGAATTGCCCGGCCACAAGCTGAGCTTGAGTAAACTCCGGGTAATAAGGATAAGTGCCAATCAACTGACACCCAATCTCGCGTGGGCCATGTATCGCCGTCATACGCTTAGTCATCATTGGCAACACCCGCGTAACACCCGGCACAGTGTCTTTAATCCGGGAAGCGTCCGTGCGTTTCAGACCGTAGATAGCCATCCAACGGCGAAAGAAACTTTCCCAATCACCCTGCATCTGCTCGCGCATCGATGGCGGCTTTATGCTGCGAATGATAACATTCCGAGCGCCTAGACTTTTAATCTCCTCCTGAGCATCGTGGCTGGCTCCTTCACCGATCGCAACAAGGGTAATTACCGCCCAGACTCCAATCACCATACCGAGCATCGTTAGTGCAGTTCGCAATTTATGGAGTCGCAGGCTTTTGATGCCTACGCCAATAATGCGGATGAATGATATGCCCTGCATAATTACGCGTGCCGTAAGGCTTCAATTGGATCAAGTAACGCCGCTCGTCGTGCCGGATAAAGTCCGAACACCAATCCCACGGTCACCGACAGCCCAAAGGCTGCCAACACGGACCATTCAGTCACGATCGTAGTGGTGTGCAACAGATGATGACGTACCCAAGCAAATCCCCAGCCGCCGCACACCCCGATACTGCCACCCAGCAGGCACAGGATCAGGGTTTCGATCAAAAACTGTACGGTGATGTCCTTCTGTGTAGCTCCCATCGCGCGGCGCACTCCGATCTCCTGCGTGCGCTCGGTTACCGTTGCGAGCATGATGTTCATGATGCCAATGCCACCCACGAGCAATGAGATGCACGCGATATACATTAGCATGCGCGTGTCGCGCGCTTTCTGGGCCTTGAGCGCGTTCAGCTCGTTGATTGGTACTTGGATCTCATAATCCACCTTGCCGCGCCGGGTTTTATCAAGCGCCTCGCGCAACAACGGCAGCGCCTCCATCACTTCGTCCGCTGATCCAAACTCCACACGTATCTCAGATAGCTCCACGCGCTCGACGGATAAACTGCCCACGCTGCGGTCGATGTTTTTAATGCCAAACAACGCCTTAAACGTGGAAAGGGGGATGAACACATTTGCGGAAATCGTACGGCCAAGTGCATCCTTTTGTTGCGGCAGCTTGGCGCCCTCCACGCGTTCCTGAATAATGCCTTTCACTCGGAACACTTGGGCGGATTCAAAACCGCGGATCACCACTTTTTCCATCAACGGGTTATGACCGGCAAAAAGTTTCTCCGCCAATTCCAGCGTGAGTACGCAAGAGTTTTCCTTGCGAGCCTCCTCAATCTCATTGAGGAAAGTGCCCGCTACCATTTTGCTCTGGGTGAATTGTGGATAATACGGATAGGTGCCGATCAACTGACAATCCACATCGCGCTTACCGTGAGCGATATTCTTGCGCTGCGTGAGCACGGGCAGCACCTTGATCACGCCGGGGACTGTCTTGGCTATGCGCGCGGCATCGGAATTCTTCAGGCCATAAATGGTTTCCCATTCCATACCCCAGCCCTGCAACTGCTCTCTGTCAGCCATCGGTTTAACGCTGCGGATTATGACGTTCTGCGCGCCCAACGCCTTAATAGCCTCTTGCGCATCGTGGCTGGCGCCTTCACCGATAGCAACCAACACAATCACTGCCCAAACGCCGATGATCATACCCAGCATGGTGAGGCCACTGCGCAGCTTGTGAAGGCGAAGGCTCTGAATGCCTACCTGCACGATTCGGATGAGGGAGGAGCCGCGCATGCCAGAAAGCAAGATTAATTGGCGACTGCCTTCGCTGCGCCTTTGCGGATGTCCTGATCCACCAGCCCATCTTTGAGGTGAATAACGCGCTCGGCGCGTTCGGCCACGGCGTCATCATGAGTTACGATCACCAGTGTGCGGCCTTCACCATGAAGTTCATCCAGGATATCAAGAATCTCCTGTTCGGTGGTGGAGTCCAGATTGCCGGTGGGCTCGTCGGCCAGCAGCATGAGCGGCTCATTAACCAGCGAGCGCGCCACGGCCACGCGCTGTTGTTGACCACCGGAAAGCTGCATAGGACGGTGATCAAGGCGCTCTGCCAAACCCACTTTTTCGGCCAGCTTTACGCAATGATCATAGTGGTCGCTGATGTCTTTGCCCTGATAAAAGAGCGGCACGTGGATGTTTTCCACCACGTTTAACTGCTGGATCAAGTTGTATGACTGAAAGATAAAGCCAATCCGTGAGCCACGCACACCGGAGAGTTCCCGGTCATCCATGTGCGCCACGTCATCATCCCCCAGAATGTAAGCGCCGCTGGATGGGCGATCGAGGCAGCCGAGGATGTTGAGTAAGGTGGATTTCCCCGAACCCGAAGGCCCCATGATCGCAGTGTAGGAGCCTTCCTCAATATCGAAGTTCAACCCTTTCAGAGCCTCCACCTGAATGGCACCTAAGTCATAGACCTTCTTAAGATCTTTGATTTGAATGATGTTACGCTTGGCCATTGGCTGTTACCCGGACGCCGTCGAGTCGCCTTCTTGTTCGATAGGTTTGGAGGGAGTTTTTTCAAAATCGATTTCGCCTTTACCCATCACGGCTTCCTCCAGATTCAAGTTTTCGGCCTCCGTAAGCGGGGAAAGATGCACCAGTTCGCCTTCCTGCAAGCCTCGGTTAGAGTCATTCTCTGGCTTAATAGCAATAAAGTTCTCATCACTATATTCAATAGTCACTGGCCGCCAGTTATGTTGACCGGTATCGGGATCTAAAACCCAACAACCGGTTTGGGGAGTGTCTTCTGTGATCATGCGTGTGGTTACGCATTGGTTGGGCACCTTAATTCGCTGATTGTCCCCCTCAAGGTTGATCACCAGCATCTCAACAGTAACGGCCATGCCCTCCGAAACAGAATCAGGGAAACTGCTGCTATCGATACTAACCTCTGCCTTGAAGTAAGATTTTTCGGTATGACCACGGCGATTAGTATCCACCGTAGCACTTAAGAAGGAAAGTGTGCCGGGCAGTTTTACATCCTCAACCTCCACATATACGCGCATGCCAACACGGAGTTGTTTGCGTTTGGCCTGAGGCACGCTTAAATCTACCTTCAGCGAATTTGTCCGAGGTAGCTTGATAAGATTTTGGCCTTTATACACCTTGGAACCTTCCATGATAGGTTCTCCACGTTTCCACCGGTCAGACCAATACAACACAGTGCCATCCTGAGGCGCGTAGATTTTGGTATTGGCCATTTGCTCATTAAGATCGACGAGCTTTTCCTTTTCCAACTCGAGGGTCCTTTCATTAGTCATCACACTCGAAAGAGCATCACGCATATTGGCCTCATTCAGAACTTTTTGCTTTTCGATTTGAACCCGAGATTCATCAACTGTCAGCTCCCTCATGCTCAACAAAGAAATTTGGTCGTATTTTATGTAAGCCTCCAACTCGGCTTTGAGAACTTTGATCTGGTGCAGGGCTTTATCTCTTGAGGATTCTTGACGAAGCACTTCGAGATCGGATACAAACCCTAGCTCCTTAAGCTTTGTGTAAGCCGTAAGATTCTTTTCGGCTAGCTCCACATCTGTCTCCAGATTGGCAATCGCTCCACGGGTTTTAACAATCTCATTTGAAATGGTGTTATTCTTAAGTTTATCTAAGGCCATCAGGGCGTTGGTGTAGGTGTTCTCAGCCATTTTTTGGGCGAGTTCTGAGGAAAGCTTGAGTGTTTCCACGCTACCCTGAGAACGGAGCAATAAGTTTTCAGCGCGTTGAACAGCAATTTCCTGAGAATTAATGCGTTCCTTAAAACTGAGTGGATCTAATTCTATAAGCAGGTCCCCGGGAATCTGAATTTCGGTGCCAGTTGTGAGATTCGCCCAATCCAATTCTAACTCGGCGTTTAACCTTTTGATATTGAGCTCCGCTTTTCGGTGTTCCTCAGCTATGGACTCTAGGGTATCTCCCTCGGCAATAGTGTAGTTAGTAGGCCCGTTAACTTGGGCACCTTCTTCCACGATGGTTTCAATGGTAGTCTGACCTTCAAGGTTGGATTTTAAAATCTCTACATCGGTTGAAACCAATTGACCGGTGAGCTTCACCGTCACCAGAAAATCAGATTTCTTGGCCACATAGTATTGCTCTTTACGAATTTTCTCTTCTTCCTTGGTGAGCAAATGTTTGCCTCCAAAAAGGCCACCGCCCAAGACTCCTGCGGCTACCAGTCCCGCCAGCAATTTCCCAAAGGCAAAACCACCGGAGGCATTCCTTCGGGACGGGGCAAGCTGGTTTGATTTCTCGGAATCGAGTTTTTTATTCTCTTTCATTTTACTCTCCCAAAATGATGGTAGGCGGCACGACATCTTCACTGGCACCTGGCGTATTTCCTTCCAGTTGGACGGCGGATGTCGGGTCGGTTTTCAGCCAAAATGTTTCCTGTGTGGTATCTAAGGATCCTACGTCTTTCAAGAGCTTCAGCCGTGTCTTATGGTAATCCACCATGGCTCGGGACAATGCCTGCTGGGCTGCTAATAATCCGTCCTGAGCCGTGATGATATCACGTGTGCGTACCCCAGCAAACCCCAACCGTAAACGCTCGCGAGTAGCCAACAGCTCTTCCTCAGCATTTTTTAACGCATCCAGTTGTGTGAAATAATTCTGCCGTTGCCGCTCCAAATTTCGAACATCAGCCCGGATACCATCGCGTAACTTATCCAACTGCGTGGCCAGCGTGCGGATTTGTCTTTCGAAATTGATCAGGCTAGTGCGGTAGGCATTCCGTTCGGCGAGCTGGTCTAGGGGCAGGTTCAGCCTCACTTTGGCTGTCGCCGTAAAATCCTCCGGCTGAAACGAGGAATAAAACTCGTCTTTCAACGACGCATCGGCAATCAGCGACAGGCTCGGCAATAAATCCTGGCGTGCCACTTTGACCTTACGTTTCGAATCCTCAAAGCGATCGATCACGTTCAGAAAATCCAACCGGTTGGTGATGGCCAAATAATAACCCACCTCATCACTCACAGCCACCGGAGGCAGGCCAAGCTCATCCAGCTGCTCCAGCACGTTAAAATCCAGTCGCAGATCCGTGCCCAACGGCAACGAGAGTTTTTGCTTAAAGTCA
>WTHG01000097.1 GCA_011523245.1 Verrucomicrobiales bacterium
GTGTTGCCGCACATGAAGCAGCAGAAGTGGGGCCGAATTATTAATATCGGCTCGGAGGTGTTTCACTTGGGCGTGAAACCTTTCACCGCCTATGTGGCCGCCAAGGGCGGGCAGAACGGCTTCAACCGTAGTCTCGCGCATGAGCTGGCGGAGTGGAACATCACGGTGAACATGGTCGCGCCCGGCTGGATTCCCGTGGAACGCCACGAGAAGGACCCGCAAGAGCTGAAGGACGGTTACCTCGCCAGTATCCCGATGGGCCGCTGGGGCGTGCCGCAGGATCTCGACGGCACGATCACTTACCTCGCGAGTGAGGCGTCTGGTTTTGTGACCGGCCAAAACATCCACGTCAACGGCGGCACTACGGTGCATTAGATTTTTAACTCTGCGCCTCCGCGTCTCTGCGTGAGATTAAAAAATGAATTCCCCCCTCACCATCGTCGGCCTGGGCGAAGCGGTGTTTGATGTGTTTCCGGATAAAGAAGTGCTGGGCGGCACCTCACTGAATGTCGCGGTGCAGGCGCATCAGTTGCTCGAGCCGATGGGCGGTCGCGGGGTTTTATTGAGCCGCATTGGGAGTGACGCGCTGGGAGAACGGTTGCAGCGGGAGTTTCGCGAACGCAATTTGCCGCTGGACCATGTGCAGGTGGACGCGGAGAAATCGACCGGCCAAGTGCTCGTGCAGTTTATCGATGGCGCGCCGCGGTATGAGATCGTGGTGGACACGGCGTGGGATCATTTGCAATTCGGCGAAGCGGAAGCCGAGTTGGCGCGCACATGCCATGCGGTGAGCTTCGGCAGCATGAGCCAGCGACATCCCGTGGCGCATGCGGCCTCGCAGAAATTTCTGGCGGAGGCGAAAAATGCACTGAAAATTTTTGACGTGAACCTGCGGATGGATCTCTTCACCGCGGAGATTCTCGACGAAGGCTGTCGCGTGGCGTCGCTGGTGAAGTTGAATGACGAAGAGATCGATCCGGTGGCGGATCTGCTGCAACTGCCCGCCGGCGAGCCGCGGGCGCGGGTGGAGGCCATGCGGGCGCGGTACGATTTGGAAGGCGTCATTTTCACGCGCGGCAAGGCGGGCACGATGGCCTGTACGGCGGATGGCTGGTTTGAGGGCGAGCCAGCCAGTTTTCCCGCCGCGGAAAAGGCCGACAGCGTGGGCGCGGGCGATGCCTGCACCGCGGCGCTGCTTTCGGGGCGTTTACTGGGGCGCGATTGGCCGGACACGCTGGATCTGGCCAATCGCCACGCGGCTTATGTGGCCAGCCAGCCCAGCGCCACGCCGGTGTTGCCCCCGGAGGTATGGGCCAGTTACCGCCTGCAGCCCGGGCGGTAACTGTTCAAAAACCGCCAATGAAAAGGGGTTGCCCGTGGCGGGAGAGGCTTTAGAATTTTCCCACGGACTTAAGATCATGCTCAAGCGACTTACATTTGGCATTTTATTTTCCCTTCCCGGTCTGGTGTTAACGGCGGCGGAGCCGTTGCCGGACAAGGTGGATTACAACCGCGACATTAAGCCGATCCTCTCGGACAACTGTTACGCCTGCCATGGGCCGGATGCCGGTACGGTGAAGGCTGGTCTGAGGTTGGATTCGTTTGAAGCCGCTACAAAGGAACTAAAAAGCGGGGCGACGGCTATTGTGCCGAAGGACACGGAGGAGAGCGAGTTGATCTATCGCGTCCACACGACTGATGCCGATGAGCTCATGCCCCCGGCCGAGTCAAATAAGAGCCTTACCGCCCGCGAAAAGGCGTTGCTCAAAAAATGGGTGGCGCAGGGCGCTGAATACGCCAAGCACTGGGCCTATGTAGCACCGAAGAAGACGACCGCCCCCAAGGCGGAGCAAAATGGTTTCACGCGCAATGACATTGACCGCTTCATTCTCGCCCGGCTGAAATCCAATGGCTTTGCGCCGGCAAAGGAAGCGGACCGGCGCACGTTGATTCGGCGGTTGTCATTTGACCTTACCGGGTTGCCGCCAACCTGGGGGCAGGTGGAGGCGTTTGTAAACGACAAGTCGCCCGACGCCTATGCCAAGCTGGTTGAACGGCTGCTGGCGAGTCCGCAATACGGCGAGCGCATGGCGGTGTACTGGCTGGACATGGTGCGCTATGCCGACACCATTGGTTATCACTCGGACAACCATGAGACCAAGCCGCTTTATCGCGACTATGTCATCGATGCCTTCAATGACAATAAGCCGTACGATCAGTTTACTCGCGAACAATTAGCCGGCGATCTCATCCCAAATCGCACCGGTACTCAACTTGTCGCTTCGGGCTACAACCGGCTGAACATGAACACCCGCGAAGGCGGTTCTCAGCCTAAGGAATACACTGCCAAGTATCTTGCTGACCGAGTACGCAACACTTCCACGGTGTGGATGGCCTCCACGCTCGGCTGCAGCGAATGTCATGATCACAAGTTCGATCCCTTCACGGCTAAGGATTTCTATAGCTTCGGCGCGTTCTTTGCTGATCTGGAGGAAACGCCAGTGGGCGGACAGAAATTCACCAAGGTACCGCGCATGGAAGACAAGGCAAAGGTTGCCTCCTTGGAAGAAGAGCTGGCAGAGCTTCGCAAACAAATTGCGGAAGCCAATTTAGCCGCCGGGCAAAAGACTTGGGAGGCGGGATTGCAGAAAACTTTGGCCGAAAGCTCTGATTGGCAGGCGATTAAGCCAACCAGCGCCAAATCCTCCGGCGGTGCCACCCTTAAGGTACAGGCAGATCACAGTGTATTGTCCACTGGCAAAAACCCGGCTAAGGATGATTACACGATTACTTTGGCCTCTAACCTGAAAAATATTACCGGCATCCGTTTGGAAGCTTTGACGCATGAGAGTTTTCCAAAGAAATCACTCGCCCGCGGAAATGGTAATTTTGTCCTTACTCATTTCTCCGTGGCACAAGGCAAATCGCCTGTGAAGATTGCTAGTGCGACATCAGATTACTCGCAGGCCAACTATCCGGTTGCCAATGCCCTCAAGCCTGATGCTAACACCGGTTGGGCCGGCAATGGCCACTTGGAGGCAGCCAATCGCACGGCGGTATTTGTTTTTGAGAAACCTGTAGCCGGCGGGGATGATAACACCTTGACCATCACCCTGAAACACCAGTCGCAATATGCTAATCATAACATCGGCCATTTCCGACTTTCCCTTACCACCGCGGCTGAGCCCAAGATTCGCGGTGGGCACAGCCTACCTCCGGTAGTCGCCGCCGCATTGAAAAAGCCGACCGCTCAACGCGATGCAGCACAGCAAAAGGCGATTACCGATCACTACCGCAGCATCGCTCCGGAACTAGCTGAAGTGCGCAAAGCTGTCGCCGCGAAGACTGCTGCTCGAGATGCGGCTATAAACGCTTATCCCACCACGCTAGTTTCCACCAGTATGAGCAAGCCGCGCATGGTGCGTGTGTTGCCGCGCGGCAATTGGCTCGATGATTCCGGCGAACAGGTGCAACCTGCCGTGCCGGGCTTCCTGCAGTTCGGCCAAAAGCCCGAGGG
>WTHG01000513.1:0-1145 GCA_011523245.1 Verrucomicrobiales bacterium
ACGTTTTTCATCTGGTGCGGATCCTTGCGCAGATCGAAAAGTTCCTCGCGCGGACGCTTGTTGTAGGCGTGCTCAAAGTAGGGCTTCACCTTTGGATCAGCGCGATTAGCCACGATCCACGCTTTGGTTGGCCCGGCGTCCTCATCCGGCAGCGTGACGAAGGTGTTTTGCTCCATCTTCTGCAGTGTGGGCTCATGATCGGTGCCGAGGTGGTAGGGATCGCCCAGTGGCCAACGGTCAGGGCGAAAGTTGATGATGAATTGAAAATCCTTCGTGCGAATGGCTCGTTGTGGATACGGCGTCTGACCGGCGCGCGCTCTTTGCACGTGCCGTTCGCGACCGGTGAAGTTTGCATCGCGCTTCGGATCCACCCAGCCGTCTTGGTCGGATTTCAACACATTCCACAAACTGCGCGCAGACATGCCGGCGGGTACTTTGGTTTGCCCGGCCTCGAGAAAGGTCGGCGCCAAGTCCGGCAGGCAGACGAAGTCATTTACGATGCGGCCGCCCTTCACCCCGGGGCCGGCAATGGTGAGGCAGACGCGGGTGCCGAAGTCATACAAGTTGCATTTGCCATGCGGAAATCCCGGCGGTCCGTGATCGCCGCTGACGACGATCAGCGTGTTGTCGTATTCGCCGGCCTTTTTTAGCTCCTCAATGAGGATACCCAGCGCCGCATCGAAGGCGGCGATTTCGCCGAGGTAATCTGCCAGATCTTCACGTACCGCATGCACATCCGGCAAGAACGGCGGCATCTTGCCTTTCAAGTCATCCGGATCAATACGCCACAATTTTTTGCCGGACCCCTTGGTCCATTTGCGATGCACATTGGTTGGTCCGAACCAATACGCAAACGGCTGCCCCTCTTTGCGATCCTTCAGGAACTCACGGAAGTTTCCCCGAACTTCACGGTACAATTCCTCCTTGGCTTTTTCCATCGAACCTAATCGGGCCCCGCGTCCCATCACGTACTGTGAAAAGCCATTGAACTTGCCGCCGGCCGGTTGGTAATTGTGCTTCTGCCCGCCAAAGCCCGCATCGCGCGGCGTACCCGGGCTCCATACTTTGTAGGCCTTGCCAATGTGATAACCCGAGTCATGCAACAGTAGCGGCCATGTGGGAATGGTCTCGTCCCAAACCGCTCC
>WTHG01000513.1:1245-3514 GCA_011523245.1 Verrucomicrobiales bacterium
CCGAGTCATGCAACAGTAGCGGCCATGTGGGAATGGTCTCGTCCCAAACCGCTCCTTGCAATATCGCGCCGCGACCCGTTTCCCAAAAATTTCGCCCGGACAAAATTGAGCTGCGACACGGCGTGCACGAGGGCGCATTGACCGATGCGTTGGTAAACAGTACCCCTCGCTGCGCAAGGCGATCGAAGTTCGGTGTGCGCGTGACATCGTTGATGGTTCCGGCGCCATCCACTTTTGCGTAAATGCCCGCCTGTCTGCCCCAATCATCAGCAAACGCGAACAAAATATTCGGCTCCTTGGCCGCCAAGTCCAATCCAAACGCCACCAGACACAACAAAGTACAAACCCGAGTCATCATGCGTTCGAGCCTCAATTGGCCAACGATTGGAATCAAGTTTAAACGCCTGCAGTAATAAGCCGGCTTTGGATACGTTAATGGAATAGGGTAGAACAATAACGTGCGTCTCATCGACTAATGCTCAACCTCGTGGAGTCCAACCTGTTCATCCACCGCTGATCTGAGCCCGGGGGTTACTTCAGTTCCTTCAGCATCTCCAACAGGTTACGAGTAAGCAGCGTGGAGGCGTTGGGGAGAAAACGCGAGGTGCCCAGCCACGTTTCGTAGCCGCCGAGTTCGTGTTGGTTGGGCGGCGGGAGATAGCCGTAGCCGCCATTGGCCAGTTCGATGAGGAAAGTATGCGGGAACGGACTCTTGTCCTTAATCTCCAAACCAATCTCCACCAGCACTTCAAACGGCATCGAAACGATCGCCTGATCGCCGATGCGGATGGCCTGCACAATCACTTTTTCTGTGCGCGGGGCATCCGGCGCGGCAAAGCGCATCGTGTGTGTGGCGTAGGAACTGGCCTTTTTGTGAAGCGCCGCGCGTTCCTTGGCCGGCAGGGCAAGAATCTGACGGGCCTTGGCAATCTCCGAATCGGTCGGCACGCGATAGCGCAGCTCCACCTCGCGTTGGCGCACGGCGATGGTGGGGTTGTCGTGATAGGTCTCAATGTCTTTCACGGCACGCCAGGCGGCGGTGGCGGTCTTGGTGGCGACCACGCGCACCTGCTCGAAGGGCGCGCGCGGCGGGCGTTTGCTGTCAAAGTCGATGTTGTTGATGTCGCCCGAGGCGCCGTTGCTCATCATCGCCACAAAGTTGGCCGGCGGATTCAGGCCGCCCAAGCGGTGGGGCATGATGCGCGCAAATTCCCCAAAGTAATCGGCCGAGGCCATGCCGACCACGCGGCCGTCCTTTTCGGTGACGCGCGGAATGCCGCCGACGTAATGCAGGGCGTAATTGGCGATCAAGCCCAGCGGTTTGCCACGGCTTGTGCGGGCGTAGATCACGCACAGCTCGGGATCAATCGGCCCGGCCGGTTTCACAATCGCATCGCGCGGCGGGTTCATGCGTACCTTGTCCTGGAGACCCCATGGATTGGGGTCCATCCGGCCGGGCTTGAGATACCAGCGGCGGTTGTACACTTCGCTGGCTTCCTCGGCGGAGCCGAAGCCGACCTTTGCCGGTTCCAATGATTGGATGGCTTGGATGAGCGCTTGGCGCAGGCCCTCGCGTCGGGTTTTCTCGTAGGCAATACGTCCGGGCGAGGTGTCGCCGCCTTTGGGTGCGGTGTGCGTGTGCGTGCCGGCGATGAGTATGTGCTCAGGCTTCCAACCGGTGACCTTGGCGGCGGCGGCCTTGGCTTCGTCGCACATCTCGTGGCCCACGCCGATGGCGTCCATCACGGCAATCACCGCGCGGCCCCGGCCGTTTTCAAATGCCACCGCCCGCACATGCAAGGGATCGTGCACGTAAGTCGATTTGCCCGAGCGCAACTGGAACGGTTTCACCGTCGGCGAGATGTCCACCACCGCCGTGCCCACCCGCAGGCCATCGGCCCGGAGGGGGAGGGTGATGAAGAGGAGGAGAAACAGTAGGGTGAGGAGGGGATGGCGGTGCATGATTTACTTCTGGGGATAATCTTGTTCGCGCAGGCTGTTGAGTACGGAGCTTTGCCACGCGCGTAACTCACGAGCCATCCGGGTCGTGAGGGCCGGCTTCTTCTTGGCGATATTGGTTTCCTCGGCCGGATCCGTTTGCAGATCGTAAAGTTCGGGCGTGCCGTCCGCTTGGCCGGGGATCACCAGCTTGTAACGGTTCTCCAGCCAAACCCGCGCACCGCCGTAGTCCGCCTCCTCGATGGGCGGTTGATTGTAGTTGCGAAAATTGCGCGTGCGAATATTGCCGGCAAACTTCACGAGCGGCGTG
>WTHG01000529.1 GCA_011523245.1 Verrucomicrobiales bacterium
CCCACAACCTTTCCGGTCTCTACGTCTATTTCGATAACCGCCTTCAGGAAGCCAACATTAGCAAGAATAAGGAGATCATCGAGGAAATCCTAGGACGCATCAGCGATCTACGCGATGCTTGGAGTGAATCCTTTCAACAACAGGCCGAAGCCGCCCAACTCGCGACGGCCACGCCCCATGCGACACCCCACCCCACCGCGCCGGGAGCCGCCGCCCAATTTAATACGACTGCCCCGCCACCCAGTGAATCTCCTGGCCTTTCCCTCATGGGCTAGTCATGAATCCTTCCACCACCATCCTACTGCGTGAATGGAAACGGTTGGCTGAACAGGAAGCCACCACCATTGCCTCGCGTGAGTGGACCGAACTCAACGAGTTGCTTGACCAGAAAGATCGGATCAAGGATTTGCTGGAAGACTATGAAAGCCCCGATTTCTCGGAAGACGATCATCAACTCGTCACGGAAATTATCAGCATCACCGGCCAAAACCAACAGCAATTGCAGCTGGCCATGGCCGCCGTGCAAAGCCAGATCCAGACCGAAGACCGCTCGCTCAACACCATGCGCAAGGTCCACCAAACCTACGGTCAACAGGATGGCCCCTCCTTCTGGCATTCCTATTCCTGAGCCACCTCTTCACCACATAAAACAGCCAATAATCGGCTATTTTATGCGATAAAACCCTCATTTCCTCGGTCGATATATGGCATGTTAAATGCTGCGTAGAGGCCGAATGAATGTAAGTCTCTATCAAGCCGCCGCGGCTCTGGAAGGATCTCTCCAGCGCCAAGACGTGATCGCGGAGAACTTGGCGGCATCAGGTATTCCCGGGTTCAAGCGGCATCAGGTGGGCTTTCATTCTGTGAATGCGGAGATGTTCAACAACGCACTGCAACAGGCTGATTCCGCACAGCAAGCGCAGGTGCAATACATGCTCCCACGCATCACCGGATACATCGATTTTCAACAAGGAACCCTGATGCCCACCGGAGATAACAACAATCTCTCACTGGATGGCCCCGGTTTCTTTGCCGTAAACGGCCCTAGCGGTCCGGTCTACACGCGTGACGGTTCCTTCCACATCAATAGCGACGGCACCATGGTCACCAAGGAAGGCTACCCGCTGCGCACCGCCGGCGGTGGCACGATCACCGTAGACACCAACAACGCCACGCCAGTGAATGTCGATCGCAACGGTAATGTCAGTCAGGGCGGCGCGCCGCTCGGACAGTTGGAGATCATGACCTTTAATCCCGAAGACCAAAAAAATCTCAAGCGCATCAACGCTGGTTATTACGCCGCCGGCAGCGCCACACCCATCCCTGCTACCGTGCAGGATACCCGAGTAGCTCAGGGATTTCTTGAGGGCTCCAACACCACGCCCACCCATGAAATGGGGCAATTGATGACTACTCTCCGCCATTTTGAAGCCAACCAAAAGATCATGAAGGTCCATGACGAAACCATGGGCAAATTGATCCAACAACTCGGAAACACTCAATAGGACTGCATTATGTTACGCGCACTCTACTCTTCCGCCTCAGGTATGGAATCCCAGCAGATGAATCTGGATGTGATTGCCAATAACCTGGCGAACGTTAACACCACTGGATTCAAGAAGGCCAAGATCGAGTTTCAAGATCTACTGTATCAAACCAAGCGGGCCGCCGGCTCTGAGTCTGGTCCCGGTAATCAGGTGCCCACCTCGCTGCAGATTGGACATGGTGCCCGTCCTGTTTCCACCGCAAAAATCTTCACAGCTGGCGAAATCATGAGCACGGGCGAACGGCTCGATCTCGCCATCCACGGTAACGGATTTTTCAAGGTCACCCTCGCTGATGGAACGAATGCCTTTACGCGGGATGGCGGCTTCAAGCTCGACAGCACCGGCCAGATCGTCACCAGCGATGGCCTACCGGTCACCAGTTTTGCCGGGGTCACCATCGGCCCAGAGGCAACCAATGTTTCCATCAGCCAAACCGGAGTTGTGTCGGTGACTCAAAACGGCACAACCAGCACGGCAGGCAGCCTGGTACTTTCCCGGTTTGCCAATCCAGCCGGGCTGGAAAATATCGGCGCCAATCTCTACCGCGAAACGCCAGCCTCCGGCACAGAACAAACCGGGGAACCAGCCAATGCCGGCATGGGCACAGTGCAACAGGGATACCTCGAGCTTTCCAACGTCAAGGTTGTTGAGGAAATGGTGAATCTCATCAAGGCCCAGCGCGCCTATGAAATCAACTCCAAGGCCATTCAGGCCGCTGATGAAATGATGAGCATGAGCAACCGACTCCGTGGTTAACCGCTATTGATTGCACTAACCTAAAATGAAACCTTTAATCTGCCTTCTCACCCTTGCCATAAGCAACCAGCTGGTCTGCGGTGCAGCCGCCACGCGGCCGGTGCCCGATTCTAAACTCGTGCCGCTGATCGCCAAAGCCTTAAGCGATTCCTTCGAACTGGATCTGGCCATGCTGGTACTGGAACCCTCGCGCCCACTGGCTCCCGTGTCTGTTCCGCAGGATACCGCCAACATCAGCATCAAGCTTCTCAGTAATCCTTACACCAAACCCAACTCGTTCATGAAAGCCCAATACGCCATTCTGGCCGATGGATTACCCGTGGCCGAACATACCAGCTATTTCAAGGTACAGCTGTTGCAGGATGTGTGGGTGGCACAACAAGTCGCCCAGCGCGGAGTAACCTTGGGGGAAGCCAAAATCACCAAAAAGAAAACCAATATCATCAACCTGCGCGACGCCATTTGGATCGGCAAGCCGGATAACACTTTGCAACTCGTCAGCACGCTTTCCCCCGGCGTTGTCCTGCAAGAACGCCATTTGCGCCGTACGCCCGTCGTGTTGCGCAATCAAACTGTGGACGCGGTGTTGATCCATAAATCACTGGTGATCCGCCTGCGCGTACTGGCATTGGAAGATGGGGCGCCCGGCCAAATTATCCGCCTGCGCAACACCAGTTCCGCCAAGGAAATACGCGGCACCGTTATAAACAGCCGTGAAGTGAAAGTGACCTTTTAAATGAAATCCACCCTTTGTTTGATCAGCTTTGTTTGCGCCGGCTTGTTAGTCGCCGACTCACTATGGAAAGACGATGTAAGCTTTGCCCCCGCCGCTGATAAAAAGGCGCGTTTAATTGGTGACATACTCAATGTGCGCGTGCAGGAAAGTAACGCCGCCAACCGAAGCGGCACAACCTCCTCCTCCCGCTCCTCCTCCGCGGATGCTAATATTTCTAACCTGTTTTTCACCACCACCAGTCCCACCAACGGTAGCCAGCTATTCCATCACAAGGGCGCATTCCCGGCCATGAAGTTTGCTAACTCCACTTCGCACTCTGGCACGGGCACTATTAATAATTCCGACAGCATTACCACCCGGTTTGCCGTTCGAGTGGTGGATGTACTGCCCAATCGTAACATGATCATTGAAGGCATTCGTCGATCAGCCTACAGCGGGGAAACCCAAACCATTATTTTGCGCGGCACCGTGCGT
>WTHG01000463.1 GCA_011523245.1 Verrucomicrobiales bacterium
TCCCAAGCCCGTGCAACCCACCGAGGTGGCCGTGAACCCCAAGCCTGAGGTAGCCACCCCGGCCAAGCCCGAGGTAGACACCCCAGCCAAGCCAGTGCAGATCGCCAAGGTGAACCCGAACCTGCCCGCGCCCACGCTCACCAAACCCAAGGCCGATAAACCCGTGCGTATCGTGACCCGTGAAGGTATCGTGCGACGCACGCTGGATATCCAATCCCCTACCGGTTATGTACTGGAGCACCTTGAATCCGGCAAGAAGATCAACTACCTCGTACTGGACGAGCAGGTCGCTCTCAAATTGAACTGGTTTGTCGGCAAACAAGTCCTCGTCAGCGGCGAAGAAGCCCTCGACGCCCGGAACGCGAATACCCCCGTGCTGCTGGTCAACACCCTCAAAGGCGAGCTCACTCAGGAGTTTATCTCTAAGATCGCCGCTGCCCGCAAAGAGGCCGTGGAGAAGGCACAGCAGGAAGCCGAGGAAGCCAAGCGCAAGGCCGAGGAAAACAAGGCCAAGGAAGAAGACTCCAAGCCGGAAGAATCCGCCCCCGAGCAATCGGAGGAGGATAAACCCGAAGCCAACTAAGCTCCGTGGCTTCCGACAACCTGATCGATGGCCGTGCCATCGCCGATCAGATTCACGAGGAAACCCGGCGGCACGTCGAAGCCTTAAAGGCCCACGGCACGCCGCCGGGCCTCGTCTTTGTCCGGGTCGGGGAAGACCCCGCCTCCCGCGTCTATGTGGGCATGAAAGAAAAGGCCTGTGACCGACTCGGCATCCAGTCCCAAACCCGCATCCTGCCCGAAGACACCACCGAAAAAGATCTACTCAAGCTGATCGGCGAACTCAACGCCGATCCCACCCTGCACGGCATCCTCGTGCAGGCGCCTCTGCCTCCGCAGATTAATGAAGCCAACATCTTCGCCGCCGTATCAGCCAACAAGGATGTTGACGGCTTTCACCCGCTGAACGTCGGCAAACTGCTCCTTGGCGACCCCAACGGCTTTGTGCCCTGCACACCCGCCGGCGTACACGAGCTAATCATCCGCAGCGGCGTCCACACCAGCGGCGCCGAGGTCGTGATCCTCGGCCGCGGCAACATCGTCGGCAAACCTATGGCCGCCATCCTCTGCCAGAAATCCGAACACGCCAATGCCACCGTCACCCTTTGCCATTCCCGTAGTACCGACATCGGCGAACACTGCCGCCGTGCCGACATCCTCATCGCCGCCATGGGCGTGCCCGAATTTGTGAAGGCGAATATGGTGAAACCCGGAGCCGTCGTCATCGATGTCGGCGTCAACCGCATTCCCGATCCCGAGGCCAAAAATGGCAGCCGCCTCGTGGGCGATGTCGACTTTGCCGACGTACAACCCATCGCCGGCCGCATCACCCCCAATCCCGGCGGCGTGGGCCCAATGACCATCGCCATGCTGCTGCGCAACACCGTCCGCGCCGCCGCCCGTGCCAACGGCCTCAACCTTGAGACCCCCGAATCTTAACCCATGTCAGATACCCGTATTCTCCCCGATCTCCAGTGCTCCGTGCTCTGTGAGGAAATCCGCCAAGAAGCCAACGGCAACCCCATGCTGATCGGCGTGCTCACGCAGTTGATCGTGCCGCAACTACCTGTCACCGCTTCCAGAATTGTATGCTTTAACCGCTGGACAGCGGGCGTAGGTGAATTCACCGAGCACGTCAAAATTATTTCACCCGACAGCTCCACAACCCTGTGCGAAAATAAGATGAAATACGGTTTGGAAAAACCCGATAACATTCGCACCAACGTCCACCTCTTCGGCAATGTCGAATTCAAGGAGGCCGGCGTGTATCATGTGGAGGTCAACGTGGATGACGTACTCAAGCTGCGTTACCCCTTTCCCGTTGTGCTCATGCCGCCCCAAAAAGACCCGCAACAACCGCCCGCCGAAGCCGCCGGCAACTGATACCCATCCCCATGGAGCCGGAAGAATCCGCACCGCCCGCCGAAACGCCTGAAGCACAGGAAAGCGCGCCGGTGGAGGAAACCGCTCCGGTCCCTTCGGGCTTCCCCTTCAGTTTTTCCGGGGTGGCCTCCTTTGCCGCCACCGGCTGGGGGCGAGTGCTCTTTTGGCAAGCCGTCCTCGCCATTGCCTTAGGCGGCAGTGTGATGTTGGTGTTGGGCCAGTACTGGGCCCCGGTGCTCGATGCGGCCGTGGCGCAACTGCCCGAACAAGCCGGCCTGCACGAGGGGCAGCTCCATTGGCCGGCCGATCAAACTGGCGTGCTCGCTGAAAACAACTATCTGCGTATTATCATCGATCCCAACAGCCAACAACAACACGGCCAATTGGCGGATTTGCAAATCGAATTCCGCCGCAACTCCTGGGTGCTCAGCTCGGTGTTCGGTTATCTGGATTTCCCGTACGCCGTCGATGAATTTAGCATCAACCGCGAAACCCATATCCCCTGGTGGGGTTCCCGTCGGCCGTTTCTTTTGCTGGGGGGTAGCGTGGCTGTGGGCGTGAGCTATTGCCTGCTGACGCTATTATTCGGGTTTATCGGCGTGTGGCCGGCCAAGACGGTCGCCTTTTTTGCGGATCGCGAAGGGGGCTTGAGCAAACTATGGCGACTCACCACTGCCGCTTGGCTGCCGGCCGGCGCGTTGTTAACCATGGGCTGTTTGTGTTACGCGCTGCAGTTTCTGCCGCTAATGGGTTTGTTGATCTTAATCTTGCTGCATTTGATTGTTGGCTGGGTGTTTCTCTTTTTCGCCCCCTTCTTCCTGCCACCCGCCGTCCACACCGCCGAAAACCCATTTGATATTGAGGACTCCCATGAAGAAGACCTTGAGGCGGAAGAGTCCGAGGAATCTCCTTCGGACCGATCCGGTAACCCCTTCACCTAGGCCGACTTACAGTTGTTTACAACTGCCGGTTGCCAGTGCGGGCAGCGGGCGATAGCGTGGGGTTGATGCGTGGATTTCTGGCCATCTTGATCGCAATCATCGCGCTGGTGTGGGTCGGTTGTGAGCCCACCGGTGGCGCCGTGAATGCCGAGGATAAGGAGCCGCACTTCCTCGAAGGCCGCCGCCAGATGCAGCAGCGGGATTTCGAAGGTGCAGAGCGCTCCTTCCACAAGGCCCTAGAAGCCAACCCCCGCTCCGCATTGGCCCATTATGAAATTGGCCTGCTCTACCTCACCCGCAAATCCGATCCGGCCGCAGCCATTTATCATCTCCAACGCTATCTAAGCCTTAAACCCAATGCTCCCAAAGGCAAGGTTGTACAAGGCCAAATCGAGGCGCTCAAAGGCGATTTAGCTCGGGATATACTCGGCTCGCCCCAGCACGCACCCGATTCGGCCATTCAACAACTTCGTACGCAGCTCAACCAAATGGCCGCAGAAAACCAGGCCTTACGGCATCAGCTCCAATCCCGCGGCATCACCCCCAATCCGCGGCCAGCCACCAATAGCACGGTTCAATTACC
>WTHG01000181.1 GCA_011523245.1 Verrucomicrobiales bacterium
GTCCAGACGCCACCGGCAGCTCCACCACCGCCCAGCCGCCCGTCAATTGGAGCGAGGAAAAAAACATCCAGTGGAAGAACCCCATTCCCGGTTACGGCAGCGCCTCGCCCATCATTTGGGGTGACAAAGTTTTTATACTTACAGCCATCAATACAAAAAAAGTCGACCCATCACTCCCAAAACCGGAAGACCAACCCAAGCGTATCTTTGGCATTACATACCCGAATACTGAATACGTGTTTGTCGTTATGTGTTTGGATCGAAAGTCTGGTAAAACACTCTGGCAACAGGTTGCAACCCGACTCATTCCTCATGAGGGCACACATGGTGATAATAACTTTGCTTCGGGTTCACCAACCACTGATGGAGAACGGCTCTACTGCTGGTTTGGCTCAAGCGGACTCTTTTGCTACGATCTCAATGGAAAAAAACTATGGGAACGCTCCATGAGTAAAGCCTACATGGGGGCAAGTTTGGGTGAAGCGTGTTCGCCTGTAGTTCATGATGGCAAACTTATCCTTGTTAGAGATCACGTTCGTCAGTCCTACATTGAAGTATTGGATACTAAAACAGGGAAAATGCTATGGAGAGAGAATCGCCAAGGCGGAAATGGTTGGTCCACACCAACTGTAGTTACCCATAGTGGGAAAACACAAATTATCACGACAGCCTCAGGCATAGGTCGTGGTGGCCGACTGATTGAGCCAGGTAAAGTCATTAGTTACAACCTCCAGAACGGCGAAATTATATGGCAATGTGGCGGGCTTACCGATAACGCCATTCCCTGCCCGGTAGTTGATGGCAACGCAGTGTATTGCATGACCGGTTATCAGGGTTTTTCTCTGCTGGCCTTACCGCTTTCAGCCAAGGGTGATATCACCGGATCAAACAAGATCCTGTGGAGCAAAAACCGCGGCACACCTTACACCCCTTCACCGGTACTCTATAAGGGATTGCTGCACTATACCCAATCCAATCAGGCTCTACTTTCCTGCACCGAAGCTAAAACCGGAGTAACTCATATTGATCGTGAACGCCTTAATGGCTTAGCTAATGTATACAGCTCCTTAGTTGCCGCTGACGGAAAAGTTTATATTACTGCACGCAATGGAGCCACGCTCGTATTGAAGCACGGTAAGAAATTTGAACCTCTAGCCACCAATAAACTTGATGACCGAATAGATGCCTCCCCTGCACTCGCAGTAAATCAGATTTTCCTGAGGGGACGTCAGTTTCTCTATTGCATTAGCGAAAAGTGAGGCGGGTGATAATTTGAAAATAACAAAAGAAAATCTTCGGACATTTCTAGGGTGATGTACGGTCATTAATGTGGGAATACTTGTATGGTGGTATTTGGCACTTATCTTTGCCCACGACTTTATATTCAGCACTCATACGTGGTGGTTCGAGATATCAAAAGATCGCTTTGATGAAATCAATTACACCATTTTCATATGCTATAAGTCGGTGGTAACTTTTTTTAACGTAATACCTTATTTGATCCTCAGGTATGCGAAGTTCAATTAAGCCAAGCTGGTGCCTTTCCTTGCAACCCACTTGCTACCGGACCCACACTTTAATTGGCAAAAGACAATTTATCTGAAACCTCAGTGACTATATTTATTGCAAAAAATGAATTAATCCGAAACCTTCCCTCCAAATTCACGTCTATCACAAAAAATGAAAATCCAATCCCTAACTAATCTCGCAGCTGGCCTTGTACTGGCCTGCTCCCTGTTCACCGCTCAGGCGGATGAGTGCAAAAAGAAAAAATCCGACTGTAAGAAGTGCCCCAACAAAACGCAGATCTCCAAGACTGAGTCGATGGAACGCGAGATTTGGGCAGCCGCTAAGGCCGGCAAAATTTCCAAGGAGGAAGCCATGAAAAAGCTGTCTTCCCTTAAAGGCAAACAGAAAACACATGGAAACCACGCCAAATCGGATCACGCAAAGGGCGCCCACGGCGACCCGCGCAAGGCCAAGTATCAAGCTGTGGAACGGGAAATTATTGCCGCAGTGAAAGCAGGAAAACTCTCCAAAGAGGAAGCCGGCAAGAAACTGGAATTCACGAAAAAAACCCTGTGGGGCCAAGCCGCTCACAACAAGGCAAATGCTCCCAAGCGAATCAGCCGTGAGCAGGCCGAGAAGATGGGGCGTGACATTGCCGCCGCTGTTAAGGCCGGCAAGCTCTCCCGTGAGGAAGCCCACGAGAAATCCCAAGCCATTCGTAAAATGGTAGGTGCCGGCCAATCAGACCATGCAAAGCAACACCACCCGAATCATCACCACAAGCCTGCCCATAGCGACAGGCGCGGCAACGACCGTAACCTTGCTGGAGAAGTTGACGCCCTTCGCAGGGAAATCCATGAACTGAAACGCGCCCTTGAAGCTACCCGCCGTCACCACGGTGACCGCCACAAGCGCTAGGAAACGAAAATCACCCACAAAGCTCTCGGTTCGCCGGGGGCTTTTTTTCTACTCCAGCTCCGACAAAGACTCGGCGAAAGCTTGGCCGATTTGGGTGAGGATTTTGGCGGAGCCGAGGTAGTGGTAGGCGGCGTTGGAGACGCCGGCCTCGAGGATGGCTTGTTCTTCCTTGGTGAAGAGCTTGGCGTTGAATTCGGTCAATATTTTTTCGCGTTGGGCACGGGTGAGCGATTGATCCTGGGAGAGCTCGCGGCGCTTGGCGTTGAGCTGGCCGCGACGGTTGACTAGTTCGCCGAGTTGACCGTCCCAGTAGTTCTCGGTGAACACCGCCGAAACGTTGCCCTTGAACTCGGGCAGCTTGGACGGTGCGGCCATGGCTTTGCGGAATTCGCCGTGGATGCGGGCGTAGCGTTTTTGGTCCGGGCCGTACTTGGCGATCGGGCCGCCCGCACCCATCACGCCGATGACGAAGGGCAGCTCGGGTGCCTTCAAGTCCTTGCGCACATCACGGATGAAGTGCGCGAGATTTTTGCTATACGCTTCGTAACTACCCGGCTGGCCGCGCGTGGGATAGGTGCCGCCATCGACCATGTCGTTCCAGCCCTGAAACCAAACGAAGCCTGCCAGCTCGTAGCCGGCCTTGGCATCGTATTTCGGGTACACGCGCTTGATGTCGCCGAGCACTTTGCGGATGTGTTCGAGCATGAGCCGATAATAAACGCCGGTGCGCTCGGCGCGGGCCTTGCGTTCAGCCGCGACATCCTTGTTGCGCTTTTTGAAATTCTCGATTTGTTGCTCGTTGAATTGATACGGCCCCGCGCTCGGCGATCGGAAGTCCGTGTTCAGCGACTTGCCGCCCCAAGAGGTTTTGATGATCAAAATCGGTTCGCCAATGTGCTGTTGCATGGTGATGCCGAAGGTCAGTTCCGGCCCGATCTTCGGCTCGCGCCCGCCCGCGCCGTAGCCGACAGTGAGCTTCCCTTCCTTCACGCCGGATTCCTGCGAGGTATCAATCGATGAAATCCAAATCC
>WTHG01000397.1 GCA_011523245.1 Verrucomicrobiales bacterium
TCACCGGTGCTTTGATACGCCTCCAGCAAAGCCATGCCAACAGACGGCGTGCCCGGCGGTTGCAACCATTGCATCGTGCGCGTGGCGCGGCCTTCGCCCGCGACCAATTTGAGATCCAGCGAATACCGCCATAAATAACCGCCCTCAGCCGAGATGGATCGCAGATATTGGGCGCCCTTCAACAGAGCCGTGCGCGCTTGGGAGGGGGTGTCTGCAGCGTGAGCATGCACGAGCAGGGCGCTGCTTAAAGCAATCAATAACCGTTTCATGCCGCAAGGTTAACACCTGCCGCCGCTTGGAACAATTGCGCCTTGCTTGGGGGAGGAGTTTTCCGTAGGGCTGGCGGGGTCATGGGCATTTTATCCGGCAAAAAAGGTGTGGTGTTTGGCGTGGCCAATAAGCGATCGATCGCGTGGGCGATTGCGCAGGCGTGGAAGGAAGAAGGCGCGGAGCTGGCGTTCACCTATCAGGGCGAGCGGCTGAAGGATAACGTGACGCAACTGGCCGAGACCTTTGGCGAGGACACGTTGATTACCGAATGCGACGTGACTCAGGATGATCATATCGATCGGGTGTTCAACGAGGTGGGTGAGAAGTTCGATGGCAAACTGGATTTGATGCTGCACTCGGTGGCCTTTGCGCCCAAGGAAGCATTAGAAGGAACCTTTGTGGGCACTACGCGCGAGGCGTTTCGGTTGGCCCATGATGTGAGTGCGTATTCGCTGGTCGCCCTGAGCCGCGCGGCGGCGCCTTTAATGACTGAGGGCGGCAGCATCGTGGCGATGAGCTATCTCGGCGCCGAACGCGTGGTCCCGCACTACAACGTGATGGGCGTGGCCAAGGCGTCGCTGGAAGCCAGCACGCGTTATCTGGCCAGTGATTTGGGCGAACAAAAAATCCGCGTGAACTGCATCAGCGCTGGGCCGGTTAATACGTTGGCCGCCCGCGGCATCGCCGGCTTCACCAGCATGCTCAAGCATAACGCCGAGCACGCGCCGCTGAAGCGCAATGTGCTGCCCGAGGAATTGGGTGCTACGGGCGCGTTTCTCGCCAGTGACGGCGGCGCGGCCATCACCGGGCAGGTGTTGTACGTCGATTGCGGGTATCAGATCATGGGGATGTAGGCCGGGCAGGTTTCTGCTTGGAATTAAAACCGCTTCATTGTGTCATGGCACTTCGCCATGGCGATTTTTTCCCATATGGCTCCGGTTCCGCCGGGGTTTAAACCTAAGTGGCGTGATTATCTAGAGGAACACGTGGCTTTGTACCGTCGAATGCCGGAGGAGCTGACTCTGTGCGTCGAGGAACTAGTGCCGTGGTTCATGAAAAAGGTGACCTGGAAGTGGGAGCCGTGGACAGGCCGAAAGCGTAAGCCAGACGAGGAAATGGCCAAAGTGTGTGTGTCTTTTCTGGCCTGTTTATTAATTGTAAATCGGTCAAAGAAAGATTTGGCACACTTCCACACCTTCGTATTTCATCCAGCAAGTCTAAAAGACGAAAAAGGTACATGGGCAGGTTGGGCAAGCCCACAGGGCTACATCGAGCAAAGTTGGCCTTCAACCCTTAGGGGAATGCAGGATGGTGAAGATAATCACTGCACGACCATTCATGAGTTCGCACACATGATTGATTTTCGCACCACAGCCACTGACAGCATCCCACATTTTGATTCAACCAGCGCTCTCAAGGAGTACCGGGCATTTTTAGAATCTGAATATGTGGATATTTGTAAAGCCTGGGAGAAGGCGAGTGGATGTGCGGCGATTCGGAAATACGCCACGACCGAAAAAAGCGAATTTCTTACCTGCGCCACCGAATCTTTTTTTGAAAACTCTGAAAGACTAAAGTTTTTGAGGCCTCAGGTTTATAGGTGGATGCAGCGAATTTATAAAATGGACCCCCATCAATGGGCGGAACACCACCAATGGGCCGAACGTGTTAGTCTCGGCGAACTTAAGAATATAAGAAATTATCAGTGGGACCAGTGGGATTTTAAAACGACTTGGGACAGCAAAAGAAGCCACACTGAATTATTGTGGCCACATGGAATCTCGGCAAAGGATTATCCTGCTTGGAATGCTGCTGAAGATGAGCGGCGCCAGGATGAAGAGCGAGCAAGAATTGAACGAGAAGCAAGAGAAGCGGCAGAAAGAGCGGCAAGGGAGAGAAAGGAAAAAAAAGAACGGGAGCGCAAAGAAAGAGAAAAGAGGTTAGAAAAAGAAGAGCGTGAACGTAGAGAAGAAGCAGAGAGAAAGCGGCGAAAGCGGCGAGAGCGTTATTTATTGAACAATAGAACAGTGATCGTTGAATACCCCAACGGAATGCCGCAGCTGAAATACAAACTGGTGGACGGCCAACGCGAGGGCCTGGTCCAGCGATGGGGCGAACAAGGTGTCCTACGCGAGGAAACCGAATACAGCTACGGGCAAAAACACGGTAGGGTCACCTATTACTATACGGATGGGCAAAAGGAGCTAGAAGGCCGTCATATCCTTAACCGCCGGGCCGGCGTTTGGCGGGGCTGGCATGAGGATGGCTCCCAAAGCTTTCGTTCGGAATATCGCGAAGGCGAACTGTACCGGTGGAAGCAATATCGGCACGACGGCACGAATCAAACCTATAGTCGCGCGAAAAATCGGTTTGGCCGGTGACACGCTTGGGCGTTGGCAAGGGCTCAGCGCCAGCGTAGGGTGGGGACGATGAGCGACGGCGAAATTAAATCCACTTGGGCAGCGGTGCAGGATCACACGCGCCACTTCTCGGATTTTACCTTCGTCTACCCGGTCATCTCCCGCCGCAGTAAAGGTCTCTCCATCGGGGTGAACCTCAACCCGGACAAGGTCTGCAATTTCGACTGCATCTATTGCGAGGTGGACCGCCGCATTCCTGGGGCTGTGACTGAGGTGGATTTGTGCCAGATGAAGGATGAGCTCACCGCTATGGTGCGATTTGCTAAGGACGGCGGGCTGGCCAAGGAACCTAAGTTTAACGAAGTGCCGTGGCTCACGCGTGAGGTAAAGGACATCGCCTTCAGCGGCGACGGCGAGCCGACCATGATCAAAAACTTTGCCGAATGCGTAGAAACGGTGGTAGAGGTGCAACAACTCGAAGGCCTTGATGAAACGAAGATCGTACTTATCACGGACGCCGCCGGCCTAGACAAGACGGAGGTGAAGCGCGGCCTCGAAACGATGGACGTCCACAACGGCGAAATTTGGGGCAAACTCGATGCGGGCACAGCGGAATACTACCAGCAAGTCAACCGCTCCAATGTGAAGTTCGAGCGCATCTTGAATAATCTGCTCGAAACATCGCGCGTGCGGCCGATCATCATCCAAAGTCTATTTTTGAAGGTACACGGCGAAGCCATGAGCGCCGCCGAGTTGGAAGCCTACTGCGGCCGCCTGCGTGACCTCACGGCGGCCGGTGGGCAAATTAGTGAAGTGCATCTCTACAC
>WTHG01000248.1 GCA_011523245.1 Verrucomicrobiales bacterium
GCACAGCCCCTACCATCGGGTTCGGTGAAGTGCGCCCATAGCCTTTGCGCGCCAAATCCAGCGCGGTCTGCATGTGCTTTTCGTCGTCCGCTTTCATGCGGGATGTTATTCGGCAAACAGAGCCTCGGCGAATTGCCCGGGATCAAACGGCTGCAAATCATCCGCCTGCTCACCCAGACCGATAAACTTAATCGGCAGATTCAGTTCGTCATGGATTGCCACCACCATACCACCTTTGCTAGTGCCGTCTAGCTTGGTGATAACCAACCCGGTCAACGGCACGGCTTTGTGAAATTCACGGGCCTGATTCAAGGCGTTCATGCCGGTGGTGGCATCCACTACCAACAACACCTCATGCGGGGCTCCCGCTTCCTGGCGTCCGATGATCCGGTGCAACTTTTCCAATTCCTGCATCAGGTTGCTCTTGGTATGCAAACGGCCGGCCGTATCAACAAATAGATAATCCGCCTGCCGGGCATGGGCTGCGCTCACGGCGTCATGAGCCACTGCCGCGGGATCCGCCCCATAGCTACCGGCGATCACCGGCACATCCAAGCGACCGCCCCATTCCTTGAGTTGCTCCACGGCCGCCGCCCGAAAGGTATCGCAGGCCGCCAATACGGAAGATTTCCCGGCGGCGTGCGCACGATTGGCGAGTTTGGCGGTCGTGGTGGTCTTTCCCGTGCCGTTCACGCCGACCATGGAGACGACAGTCAAGCCGTCTTGCTCTTGCAACTCCTGAATGCCACCCGTAAATGATGCCGCAATCTCACGACGCGCCACGCCGAGCACATCCAGACCATCTCTACCCTGCGATTCGTATGATTCACGCACAGCGTTGAGAATCCGCTGGGTCATCGGCATCCCGAGATCCGCCCCGATCAGGGTAAATTCAATCTCCTCCAGCGTGCCTTCATCCAGCTTGGGTGAGCCCGTGACGATGCGGGTGATCTCATGCGACAGCTTCTCTTTAGTCCGCTGCAGGCCCGTCTTGAATTTATCAAACAACCCCATCTTACGCAGGCAACTTCGTTTTCATCGCCGCCACATATGAATACGGCAATTTGACGCCGCCAATCAGCGGCCGCCCTTTATTTTCTCCATGACAATCCGAGCCGCCGGTTACCAAGAGGCCATGTTGCTCGGCCAACATCAGGTAATGCTCGGTCATGGGCGTAGAATGCCGTGTGTAAAAGCATTCGATCCCATCCAACCCGACGCCAACCAAGGGGCCGATTACTTTGTCGCGATGATACAAACCGGGGTGCGCAATCACCGCTAGCCCGCCAGCCTCGTGAATGAGTTCAATGGCCTGTGCCGCCGTCATTTTCGCCTTAGGGACCCAGGCTGGCTTGCCTTTTTTGAGGTATTTTTGAAACGTCTCATCAAGCGATCGACAATACCCCTTCGCCACCATGGCCCGACCGATGTGCGGTCGCCCCGGTGAATTGCAATTGGCCAGCTCCAACACATCCCCGCTGGTGAGTTCGAATCCAAGTTCATTTAACTTGGCCACCATTTCGTGTATTCGATTTTGCCGAACAGTCTGATACTTCCTGAGCTCATCTCGCAACCGATTACAACTCAGGTCCAAAAAGTATCCCAATAGATGCAGCTCAAAACCATCCAGCTCTACCGTGAACTCACAACCTGTGATAAATTCAATATGCCGCTCTTCGCAAGCCGCTCTCATACGTTCGCATCCGTCAACGGTATCATGATCGGTGAGCGACATTACTTTCAGGCCGCATCGATGACCATGCTCAGCCAATTCCTCCGGCGTGTAGGTGCCGTCCGAAAAAAAAGTGTGCAAATGAAGGTCGGCGTACATCAACCGGCCTCCGTTACTGTGCGGGCTGGTCTATCGAGTTGCGCCGCGAGTTTATCCAAGATGCCGTTGACAAATCTACCACTCTCGTCGGTTGAAAAACGTTTTGCTATGTCCACCGCTTCATTAATTGCGACCACCGGCGGAATATCTTCGCGATGCATCATCTCAAAAGCAGCCAACCGAAGGATGTTTCGATCCACTCCAGCCATACGGTGCAAATCCCAATTGGCGGCCAATTTCTGTAAACGCTCATCGATCACCTCCCGATGCTCCAAAACTCCTCGAACAAGCGGTTCTGCAAACTCGCGAATAGCCACATCATCAACTGTGGGCGGGGGAAGCTCCCTTTCCTCACCCCAAGTGGTTTTACCCTCAATAACTTCAATAACCGCTGGCCGCTGGTGAATCCAGAAGTGTTCCAGTGTTCCGGCCAAATCCTCTGGCGGATTATGGTCGTGCTGAAACAGGAATTGAACCGCGCGTTCGCGCGCCTGACGGCGTGTACCCATGGCTTAAGAATGCGCCAGTGACGCATCCAGCAAAAGGAAATTAAATCGACCTCACTTTTTTGGGGCGACTAATACCGCGGAACTGAGGAATCAATATCGTCACTCCATGCGTTGATGCCACCGGCCACACTCTTGCAGTACTTAAATCCTTGTTGCTTCAGAAATTCCACCGCCTTCAAAGAGCGCCCGCCTACTTTGCAGTGGATATAAATCGTTTGGTTCGGGTCCAACTCCGTGAACCGCTGTGGCAATTCGCCCAATGGAATCAGTGGCACACCGTCTATTTTGGCGATCTCCACCTCGTCATACTCCCGCACATCGAGAAAGGCGATACCACTTGAGGAATCGTCCATAGCCTTCTTCATCTCTTGCACACTCACCTCATCCGGATGGGACTGCGGTTCATCAGGCTCATCACCAATCCCACAAAATTCCTGATAATCGACCAACTCTGTAATGGTTGGGTTTTCCCCACAAATGGGACATTTAGGGTCACGCCGAAGTTTCAATTCGCGGAACTTCATATCCAACGCGCTGTAAAGCATCAGGCGATTGATCAAGGGTTCACCCTTTCCGAGTGCCAGCTTGATAATTTCCGTGGCCTGAATACATCCGATAATCCCAGGTAACACACCCAGCACCCCGCCTTCCGCACAACTCGGCACCATCCCCGGAGGCGGTGGCTCGGGATACAAACAGCGATAGCATGGTCCACCTAGTTCCGGCGCAAACACGCTGGCCTGCCCTTCAAACCGGAAAATGGAACCGTATACATTTGGCTTCTTCAGCAACACACAGGCGTCGTTGGTAAGATACCGCGTAGGAAAATTGTCTGTGCCATCCACGACGATGTCGTATGGCTCAATGATCTCCAAGGCATTATCCGAGGTCAGCATCGTCTCGTGGATCACCACTTCTACCTGCGGGTTAATGGAATTCAATGTCTCCTTGCCCGACTGGACTTTCGGCCGATCTACGTCATCCGTGCCGTGAATGATCTGACTCTGGACGTCCGAATACTCGTCCACATCTAATACCACGATGCCAATCTTGCCACTCCCTGCTCTCGCCAGATACATGGCAATCGCCGAACCCAAGCCGCCTGTACC
>WTHG01000224.1 GCA_011523245.1 Verrucomicrobiales bacterium
CCCATGTAGCGTTCCTGATATATGGTGTCGTAAAGCCGCTGGTCGGGCACCGGCGCGATGGAGATGCCGGCGTGGTAGAGGTCCGGATAACGGAAGAGCGCATTAAGCGTCATCGAGCCGCCGCCGCTCCAGCCCCACACACCCACGCGATCAGCATCCAGATACGGCCGATCCTTCAACACCTGCCGTACCGCCGCCGCTTGATCCTTGGAGGCGAGGATGCCCACCTGCCGGTAAATACTCTTGCGCCAGGCATTGCCGCGCGGCGCGGTGGTGCCGCGGTTGTCGATGCTCATCACCACGTAACCCTGCTGCGCCAGCATCCAGTGCCACATCCCGCCGGGGCCGGACCAGCGATTCACGGTCGTCTGTCCGGCCGGTTCGCCGTACACGTAAATGAAGAGCGGATACTTTTTCGAACGATCCAGCTTCGGCGGCAGCACGGCGTAGGCGTCCACCTTCACGCCCCCACCGATATCGATCTTGAAAAACTCGCGCTTCGGTTGCGCCAACGTCTTCACTTTGGCACGCAGCGCTTTGTTGTCTTCGAACACGCGCACCGTCTCGTGGGAGGGCAGCTTGATCAGTTGCGTAACCGGCGGCGACTGGATGTTCGAAAACGTGTGCACTGCCCATTTGGCGTCCTGTGAAATACTGTAGCTATGCGACCCACGCTGCTTCGCCGGCGACAAGCGCTTGAGCCCTTTGCCGTCGAGGCCAATGCGATAGAGGTATCGTTCGGTGGCGTTTTTCGGTGACGCCATGAAATAGGCGCAGTCGTTTTCCGCATCCACCTTGAGCATGCGCACGATGTCGTACTTGCCGCGCGTGACCTTCTTCGCTTCGCCATCGCGCGAAACTAAATAAAGCTGCCGCCACCCTTCACGTTCGCTCACGTAAGTGAACCGGTCATTCACCCAGTCGGTAAACCCAAATCGCACCTCGATCCATGCATCATCCTTATCCGTGTACACCGCGCGCGACTTGCCCGTGGCCGCCTCGGCAAGCAGCACAGTGTTTCGGTTTTGCAGGCGGTTCAGGCGCTGGATGAGCAGTTGCTCCGAGTTGTCCGCCCATTCCATGCGGGCCAGATAATGCTCGCGCGAATCGCCCTCCACCTGCACCCAGGTTGTCTCGCCACCCGCCACCGGCACCACGCCAATGCGGCAGCGCGAATTGGTCTCGCCTACTTTCGGATACCGAAACTGAATAATCTGCGGGTAATTGCCCGGCACGTGATTGAGCATGGTCATCTCCTTCACGCTATCCTCATCGAGCTGCCAGTAGGCAATCGATTTCCCATCCGGGCTCCAGCGGAACCCGTCGCGCAGCCCCAACTCCTCCTCGTATACCCAGTCAAACGTGCCGTTGATCACCGTTCGCTTCACGCGCTTCGTCAACGCCGTCACTTTGCCGGTGGCCAGATTCTCCACGTACACATTCCGCTCGCGCACATACGCCACACGGTTGTTGTCCTCCGGCGAAAACTTCGCGAACATCAGCGTCGCCTCCTTCGCTTCCTCGCCGCCAAGCTGTTGTAACTTGCCGCTCGCCCGGTCCAGCACCCAGTAATCCCCACGCGAATGCACCCGCCACACTCGCCGGGTGTTCGTGTAAATGAGCACCTTCTTCAAATCCTTCGTGAACGTATACCCACTCACCGCCAGCGGCTTCTTTTTCCCGGCCGGGATCAACGCTTTCGCCGCCACGAGGATTTCCTTTTCCCCCGTCGCCGGATCCACCCGCACAATATCCCGCGCGTCCTTTGTGGCCTTTGATTTCTCCAGCCGCGCATACCCCTGCCCCGCTCCCAGCCATTTGACACCGTAACCTTTGGCGCTGAATTCCGGCTTACCATACAGCCGCTCGAGGGACAGAAGCGGGTTGGGTTTCTCCTTCGAATCCTCCGCACTCAAGGTGGTCATGGCTATGGCGGCCATGAAGATGATTAGGCGATGCATGCGGCAGGTTGCCTCCTGCCCGAGGGGGTGGCAAGCAATCTAGGCGGCCGATTGAGACGCCGGCAGTTCCTGCGGTTTCTCTCGTTCCCGTTTTCCGTTTAGAAACGTGCCAATAAAGGTGTAGCGCACAAAATATTCGTAGCACACCAACAGCAGTCCCACTGTGATGCCACACACTAGGAGAAACTTGATCGAGCTTGGTATCCCCCAAGGTGCCACTAAACCCTGCAGCAGCATCATCAAGGGCATGTGCGCGACATAGAGCCAGTAGGAGGAATCGGAAATGTACCGGATGGTTTTGTTTTCCTGAGAAAAAATCTGCCGGAAAAATCCGATGCACCCGAAGATCATTAGCCAGCAATACAATACCATGCACGCGCTGGCGATCAGATGACTGATGATCACCGGCTTCAGGTTCCCCTGGCCCAGTTGGGTAAACACCTGCACATTGCGCGATTCCAGATAACCCACACCCAGCAACAGAACGGGAATGGCCCCCACAAAACTCAGCCACCAATATCGACCAACGTCCGCATCAAACGTTTCTCGGCCATAACAGAGCGCGCCGAAGCCAAAGAAGATGCAATAATAGAATACCTTGGGCGGCCACGGCAGCGGTCCAGTATGTGTGTCCGGGCCAAAGGATTGCCACATGGTGACCTGCACCAGAAAGGTCAGCGGAAACAACCAAAGCAGACAGTACGGCATCTGAACCACCCAATCTCCCCAAGGGCGAAATTTTCGTTTCTTGGCGATCCACATGAGCAAGGCAAACAGGCCGATAATCACCATCAGATAAAACAGGAACCAGAGGTGATGAAACGCAGGAATCATCGAGCCCACCCAAAAAATACCGATGATCCCACCGATCACCCAAGACACTCCCTTGGCCCAGCCCGGCAGCGCCTCATAACGCTTTTCCAGTTCTGCGCCACCCGGGAAATCCCAATCATTCTTTTCCGTGGAAGCCGTGTCCTCCCGCTGCGTGGCTGTCTGGTCACCGATCAAAATTTCCCGCACCTTCACACGATCACGCTTGATCCGTTCCAGATCAAACTCTCGCTTTGTCAGTCTGCCGATGAACTTATAAAGCCCTTCCAGTTCCTGTGTCCATTCGCCCTGCACCACCGCCACGGGTGTCGCGTCATCCTTATCTTTGGCTTCAGTGTCGGCATCATGCTTCAGCAATAACAGCACCATCCGTTCATCAGCCAAAAACGTTGCCGTATGCAGCGGTGTGGTCCGTTGATCTCCATTGACACTATTCACGTCGGCCCCTTTCTCGAGCAATATCTTGGCCGCTTCATGCTGTTGATTGAACACCGCCAAATTCAACGGTGTTTGACCATCTTTCCGGCGACTGTTGATGTCCGTACCGTTTTCGAGAGCCTGATAAATCCCGTCCACATTCCCCCGTTCCGCCGCCGCCCAGAGACCGCCGCCCTGCGGGTTGCGGGGAGCCTCGTTGCCCAGCGAGGATAGAAACC
>WTHG01000061.1 GCA_011523245.1 Verrucomicrobiales bacterium
CCTGGATCCTGTTTTGTTTGATATGGGGTATAACGCCATCCGCCAGTGATCGGGTTTTGGGACTGAACAAGAAAATTAACAGCGAGCTTTAATGGGACCTCCAATTTTTTGGACTTAGTTAAATTGTATGCCTCAGCCAGTGCCAGGGTTCCTATGGCTTGACTATACATCCGCCCGCTATCACGCATATCACCTTTGGAATTCACCTGCTTGGTAAGCCAATCCAAACCATTCTTGGTTGCCTGCCCATATTTAGTTTTATCCTGAGGTAAAACTCCATACGACAAGAGACAAAGAACGGCTAAGCCAGTATCCGCCACGCGGGGTTTGGATTCCGGCCAGTGACCAGCTTTGCCTTGGTTTTCAGTAATCCAATCAATTGCCTTCACCATGCCGGAATTATAAACTGACATGACTTGGGGATTTGCCAAAAGAGGGCGGCCTCCAGTCCGCTGCCCATAAGAAAACCTCAGGGCCCGGCGGCTTGCTGAGGGGTCATTGGAATTCGCACCGCCTTTTTTGACGGTCATGGGCCCTCCCCCACTTTTTGTATTCGCTTGCCCATTTTGGGCTTCCAATGGATATATTCCCGTGGCTAACCCGATAGTAAAGCAAGCCAGAACAATGTGCATGGTGACTTTTGAAGTATTCATTTTCCAATTAGTTCGTATGTTCCTTGAGGTCCCTTAGCTATTGCTAAATCACAATAATCTAACTACCAGACGCCAACCTGTACAGTCCGGATACATTTTTCTTACGTTATTCGATACATCCAAAAACAATAGTTAACATAAATCCAATTTTTCCAAAAAACAGGCATATTCAATCATAAATCGGCCATAATATGCCAAATGCACTCCGCCATACAGACCCTAATTAAGGTGCAACTACTTATTTCTAACTAAGGCAAACACATCGCCAGTGCCAACATCACAGACTCCCACAACAAACATATTGGCTGCACCTACGATAGATTTACGAACGATTAAGGCTTTAGTCCAACTCAATGAAGTCGACAGCGTCAACCGCGTCGTCTACGACATCACCAGTAAGCCACCCGGCACGATCGAATGGGAGTAGGCTCTTAGGCCTTTTCAAGTTTACTTAAAACGCTTAGGTGGAAGGCCTCAGTCTTGGCATGTTTACTCAGCTGATACAGATTCTTCTGAGGTATCCGTATCGGCTGATTCAACCGATTCCGTTTCGGCCGGCTGCGACCCGGAAACAGATTCATCCGGACTCGCATCGGTAGCTTTGGGCTCAGCGGAAGGCTCGGGTTTTTTCTTGGGCTTCTTGGCGGTCTCGATGATGCCGTTCGAGAATTCCAAGACGTGACCTTGATGGATGAGCCAGTGGAGGTCGGAGGTGAGTTGCTTTTGTTCCTCGGTTTGTTCCGGGGCCGGGGCGGGTTCCTCCCCTTCCTTCGGCTCCACATGCTCTAGGCCGCCGAGGTGTTCCAGGATCTGGCGGCGCGTACATTCTTCGGTGCCGTCGATGAACTGCATGATTTTCTTAATCCCACCACTCACGGGCTCGGATTCGACATCGAGAAAATTAGGGCGAGCCACCGAGACGTGCGTTACTTTTTTGTCCTTTTTGAAAAACTGCAGTCCCATGCGGGAAAATTGTTTACTCAAATGGGTGGAGAGCTGCATGGGAAAATGCTTTTGTTTGTGCCATTGATCCTTGAGGAATTCTGCGAGCGTGCGCGGATTAACCATGGCCTTGGCATTTTTGCCGGAGACCTCGCACACCTCCACCTCTTCCACGGCATCGCTTAGATGATTATCCCGAAAATGCGCCTGCACTTCATCCTGTTTGACAAAGACTTGTTCCACCTCCGCCTTACGGGTGACATATTCGGTCTTCCACTTGGCCTGTTCCAACCACGCGTTGATGGCTTCTTCCTCTTTCACGATGCGGATGCGGCTCTTGAATTTCTCAAACGGCATTCGCGACAGGCGCTCGGCGTGGAAGGTCACCAGCCGGTTCTGGTAATCGTGATGATTGGGCGCGCCAAGATATTCATCAGTCACGCCGCACTGGGCCACAAAGGTAAAGTTGCCCTTGGGCCCTTCCGTCTCCGTTTTGCGTGTCTCGTAAAATTCATCCAAATGTGTACTCAAGGTGTGGCGCACCGCCTGATCCTCGTTTAGCCAGGCGGTGCCATCGAGTTTACAAACGAACAGGCGCTGGGCCACTTCCCCTCCGGGCTTTTTCTGCACGCGTAACCGAATGGTGTAGCGCGCTGGGCGCTCGAGTACGAGCAGCGCAATTTGAAAGAGCGGATAAGAGCGGCCGGTAAGTTTGATCTCTTTGGCGATGGATTCCACACCATCGACGTCTGGTACGAAATCAACCTTCAGTTCCAACTGCGGTGCCTGCGGGCGTTTGAATTTACCACCGCGCGAATCACGGCCTCGCTTGTCGCGCGTGCCTTGGCGACTGCCATCGCGTGGCCCGCGCTGATCACGCCCGCCTTTACCTTTCGGCGGCCTGTTCCCACGGGGGCGGCGGTCATCCCTTCCCCGGCCGCGGTCATCCCGATCGCGTCGCGAGCCTTTGCGGCCGCCACCGCGTTGCGGCCGATCTTCGCCTGAGTGGTTAGCATACTTGTTCTTCCCCGCATCGTCCTGCGCCCAGTCGGGCAGGAACTGCAGATCCAACGACAACTCGTTATCGGGTTGATCACTCATAGACAGCACTTGGGTTGCAAGTGGGGTTCGCGCAATGTGCGTTGTTTGCTTCGGGAAAGCAAGCGCGCGCTGGCGTATTTTTGTCTGTTAACAACCGGCACACTTCATCCGCTTGCACCCAATACGTTCCCTCGGCTAACTTGAGTCGTGCCCCAAAACGAGTTTGTACACCTGCATGTCCACAGCGAGTTTTCCATGCTCGATGGGGCTTGCCGTCTGGACAAGCTAGTGGATCGTGCTGTGGAGCTGAACTTTCCCTCGCTGGCAATTACCGATCATGGTGTGATGCATGGTGCGGTAGATTTTTATCAGCAGGCCAAGCGCAAGGATCTCAAGCCAATCATCGGCTGCGAAATGTACATCGCCCCCGGAAGCCGCTTTGACCGCAAGGCCAATAGCCGGACCGGCAAAGACGGTTACAACCATCTCCTGTTGCTGGCCGAAAATGAAATCGGCTACCAAAACCTCGTGCGCCTCACCACGGCCGCGCATCTCGAGGGGTTTTATTACAAGCCCCGCATCGATAAGGAACTGCTGGAGGCGCATCACGAGGGCATCATCGCCTTCAGCGGCTGTCTTGCCAGCGAGATTCCCCAGGCGATCATACGAGATGATCACGACAAGGCCCGCGCTGCGCTTGATTGGTTTAAGCAGCTCTTCGGTAAGGAACGATTTTTTCTCGAGCTGCAAAACCATGGCCTCAACGAACAGGCCAAGGTAAACGCCCAACTCATCCCGTGGGCCAAGG
>WTHG01000214.1 GCA_011523245.1 Verrucomicrobiales bacterium
CGGTGCAGCCAGTTTCTCTGTCGGTATGCCCAACTACGCGGCTATCTATGCGCTTAACGCCGCATTGCGCTATCTCGAATCGGTTGGGATCGCCAACATCACCACCCACGCCGATCCGTTGGTGGCCCAAATGGAAGCCGGCCTGCGCGAGCTGGGCCAAACACCGATGGCCGCGCAGCGCGAAGGCAACTACAGCGGCATCCTCGCCATCCGCCACGAACACGCCGATGCCATCCACGCCGAACTGGAAGAAGCCGAAGTCCACGTAATGAACCACGCCGGCCGCCTGCGGATGGCTGTGCACGGCTACAACTCGGCGGCAGATGTGGAACGGTTCCTGAGCGTGCTCAAGGGCGCTTTGTAAATTGGGCTAAAGATTCAACGGCGCCAGATCTTCATCATCCTTGGCCATCGTATCCACGCGCTCGCCGCCTTTGGCGCGGGCCATCTCCAGCATCGCCCGTGCCTCGTCCAGCCGTTCCATTTGGCACAGATAACAGGCTACGTTATATGGAATCAACCATTCCTCCGGAAACCGTTCCACGCAGGGCGCCAGCAGCTCGTACGCCGCCTCAATGCTGCCTGCCGCGCACCGCCGCGCGGCATACGCGTGATGCAACCACAAGCCCGGCTCCTCAGCCCATTGCCCGCACAACACCTGCGCCAGTTTCACCGCAGCATTCCAATCCTTCGCAGCCATCAGACAATCCAACCGCACCGCCTGCACAGCCGGCAACGACTGCAACTCTTCCGGCAATCGCTCCAGTTCAGCGAAGGCCTCCTCCACATTACCCAGCTCCAGCCAGCCATAAGCGGCCTGGGCCTGATGTAAGGCGGGCGGTTCCAATGGTTCCATGCGGCGAATTATTTGCCTTTGCGCTCGCGGAGCCAACTCCATAAAATTCGCCATGCCTTGGATGCTGCTGGCCAAAATGGAGGATGACACCGGATTTATCATCACACTGGGCATCGTGTTGCTCGCGGTAATTTGTTGGCTCGTCCTAGGGCAGGACCAAACAATCCGATTGGAGGCCCCCGAAGAGACCGCACCGGATACCGATGAGTTTCGCAAACAACTGCTGCAACGACTGGATCGCACCAACGACCTGCTCACCTCAATCCGCAACAGCGCGCTGATTTTCATCGTGCTCATTGTGATTGTACCCATGCTTTTTCTACTATTCACCGAAGGGTGCAAACGCCCGGAAAAGACCCCGCCGGAAAATAAATCCGCACACGTACGAAATACCCCGAACACGTACAATCAGTAGTTTTTCTTAGGAAATACGTAAATTCCACTTGCACAGCTTCCTACCCTGTGGTAGGTAGAAAGAAACCAAGGACGCAACCCTTACCCAACTAGGTGTCTCTCGATATAAACAGCATTGGAGGTTTTCCGCAGGCGACTGCATTTGATGGCGTAAAGAGCCGTCAAACGCCAGCAGTGCCCGCGCCTCAGGCGCAACCTCAGAGCGAAACCGTCCGCGAACGGTCGGCTCCGACTGCTGATTTTTCCCGGATGGACTTCGCCGCAGCGGCGCAGGCAGTAGCCGCCGCAGTGAGCGAGGGCGACCCTGTGAAGGCCTTTGCCCAAGGTGTCGCCGATGACCTCAGTCAAACCGGCAACGACATGTTCGCCGCCGTCGGACAAATGAATGACCTGCAAAATGCCCTGAGCTTCGCCTTGGAATCCAATTCCGAACTGATGAGCGATCCCGCGCTCGAAGCCATTAGCTAGTAATTCATCCGCTAAAAATGAAGCACGGCCCAAGGGCCGTTTTTGTGGTCTGGTGAAATCGCCTACGTCACCGGAGCCAGTTCGGGAATCGGCTCGCCGAATGGTAGCATCGGCATTGGCCGGCCGGCGTGGTCGGGAAATTCGTGGGTGTAATCCACGCCGAGATGCTGATACACGGTCGCCCAAAGATCATTTGGGGTCATAGCGCGTTCCACGGGCTCTTCGCCCTTTGAATTAGTGGCACCGATGATCTGGCCGGTGCGCATGCCGCCGCCGGATACCAACATGCTCATGGCGCGCGGCCAGTGGTCACGGCCAGGTTGATCCACCTTGGTCCTGCTACCGGAGCGCACATTGAGGCGCGGGGTGCGGCCGAATTCGCCGGTCACCACCAGCAACACGCGCTTGTCCAAACCGCGCGCATACAAATCCTCAATCATCGCCGTAATCACCTGATCGTACAGCGGGAAACGCACCTTGGCGTCTTTGAAAATATGACAGTTCACCGCGTGGCTATCCCAGTTATACACGCCTTCCTTGAGCCACGGTATGCCGCCAACGCCGTAGGGGTTTTCCATCACCACCGTCACCCACGGCACCCCGCGTTCCACGAGGCGTCGGGCGAGAATCGCCTGTTGGCCCCACGGATGCATGGCGAACCGTTCGCGAACGGCGTCCTTTTCCTGCGTGATATCAAACGCCTCGCGCACGGTCGAGCTGGTCATCATCTCCATCGCTTTGCGATTGAAGACATCCATGGTGCCCAGCAAACCGCTAGTGTCCACGTCGCGTCGAAAATTATCAAAGCCCTTCAAGAGCGTATTGCGGTCACCCAAGCGATCGGTCATCGCGCGGTCCAGCGACACATCATCCACCTTGAAATTCGGTAGACTCGGGTCAGCAGAAATGCGGTAGGGGTGCGTGTGGCTGCCGAGATACGCGCTGCCAAAGGCGAACGTGTCCACGCTGTTCACGCGCCCGTTGCCCATCACCACGTAATTCGGGAGCCCCTTCGTGTCTCGTTTATCGTCAAGCACCGCTGACGCCATGGAGCCGACGCACGGTGTGTTGTTCAGTGTGCCCGTGGGCGTGGCCGGCTTGCGGCCAGTGAGAAAACGTTTGTGACCGCCACCATGATCGGCAAAGCCATGATGGATCGAGCGGATGATGTTGTACTTGTCCGCGATCTTCGCATGCCGCGGAAACAGCTCGCAAACCTCCATGCCGGGCACGTTGGTTTTGATCGGCATGAACTCACCCCGATACTCGCTCGGCGCCTCCGGCTTCATGTCGTACATCTCCATGTGCGGCGGACCGCCCGGAAGCCAGACGAAAATAACGGAGGTATCCTTGCCGGATGTTCCCGGCGCCGCATTCTTCGCCTGCGCCTCCAGCAAACCAGACAGGCCCAGCCCGCACGCCGTCCCGCCGATCTCCAAAAACGACCGCCGTGAAACCGGCCCCGGGCAAAATGCAGTTCCGTCACTCATTGCTCTATATTATAGGACACTCGGTTTTGTTTTGGAATTCAAAAAACACGGGGCTTTGACATCTTCACCCACGTCCGTACGCTCAGGTCATGCGTTTGTTGCTTCTCCTTTTCTTAATCCATTGTTCGTTGCACGCAAAGATCCCGCCCGCGCAGCCCAATTTCATTCTCATCATGGCCGACAACCTCGGCTACGG
>WTHG01000133.1 GCA_011523245.1 Verrucomicrobiales bacterium
TAGTAGAAAAATGGAAAGTGAAGCTGATTATTTGGGTATGGGATTTATGAATATTCGCCATTTCAGGAACGCCGTCAAGGGACTGGCGCTGGCGACGGGATTGGTAGTGCCCACTTTGCTCACCGGCGCGGATGATGTCCGGCAAACGCCGGTGGTCCAGGCTGTTGCCAAGGCACTGCCTTCAGTGGTGAATATCCGCACGGAAACGGTTCAGGAAGTGCGCGATCCCTTTGCCGAATTGTTTTCTGATTTCTGGAATCCCTATTACCGGCAACCGCGGCAAGATGTACGCCGCAGTCTGGGATCTGGTGTAGTGATTCATGAGGATGGATACATCATCACCAACGATCACGTGGTGCGACGCGCCACCAAAATCCGGGTAAAATTTGCCAATGGCAGGGAATACGAAGCCGATCGTGTCGCCTATGATCAACGTAGCGATCTCGCCCTGCTCCGCATTCTTCTGCCCAAAGGATCCAAGACCCGCTTCACCCCCGTGCCCTTCGCCCGCGATGGCGACTTGTTACTGGGCGAAACAGTGATTGCGCTTGGTAACCCTTTCGGACTGGGGGGCTCGGTCAGCCGCGGTATTCTCAGCAGCCGCGATCGGCAGGTGCCCCAAGCGGACGAGATCCTGGACATGGCCAACTGGCTTCAGACCGATGCGGCCATCAATCCTGGCAACAGCGGCGGCCCCTTGATCAACCTGAATGGCGACCTGATTGGGATTAACGTGGCCATTTATCGCGAAGGGCAGGGCATTGGATTCGCCATTCCCATCGCCCGCGTGAACGAAACGCTCGGCAAATTTTTCACGCCCGAACACCTGCGTGGCCTCTGGCTCGGCGCCCGCGTACGACTGGATGGTAACCGACTACGCCTGACCCTAGTAGAAGCCAACAGCCCTGCCGCCAAGGCCGGCCTGCGCGCCGGCGATACCGTGCTCGAGGTCAACGAAAAGCCGGTCGCCGATTTTGTGGATTGGGCCAAGGAAACTGCGGGCCGCGGAAAAGAAAAATTGTCACTGAAGATCTTCCGCGGCGGCCGAGTGATGACGACGAACCTGACGTTGTTGCCGGAAGAGCAGGTGTTTAATTCCAAGGTCATCGAAGAGCGCCTAGGGCTAACCGTACGCACTCTCACCAAAGATTTGGCGGAACAGCTCGGGCTTTCTTTTTATGGAGGCTATCTGATTACCAAGGTGGCCGCCCGCGGCCCAGGTGCGGCAGCGGGACTGGAAGCTGGCGCAGTGATTCAACAGGTGGATGATTCACAGCCGCAAAGCCTCATGGCCTTTGCTCGTGATATCCACGGCCGAGAAACTAATGATCCGGTAAGGCTAAGCGTGGTGTGGGAGATTCGGCGGGGCGCCTTTACACAACGGCGGTCAGGCGTGGCGACGGTGAAAGCACGATAATGGCTGAAACCAAACCTGATACTCCGCCAATGATTGAGGTGAATCACCTCACCAAATATTACGGCGGCCGGCCGGCAATTCAGGATCTTTCCTTTACCGTCCCTCACGGCGAAATCGTAGGCTTTCTCGGCCCCAACGGCGCTGGAAAAAGCACTACCATGCGCATCCTGGCCGGGTTTCTCTCCGCTACTGAAGGTACTGCCCGGGTAGCCGGCCATGACGTGGCCACGGAGTCGGAGGCTGTACGCCGGCGAGTCGGGTTTATGCCGGAGAATAACCCGCTACATGATGACATGCGGGTGAGGGAATATTTAAAATTTCGCGCCCGCCTCAAGGGGCTGGACAGACCCACCAGCCGCGACCGGGTGGAGGATGTGATTGAGCAGTTTGATTTGGGTCAGGTCCAAGGCCGTATGATCGGGGAACTCTCCAAAGGCTTCCGCCAACGCGTCGGGCTGGCCGATGCTCTGGTGCATGAGCCGGAGCTTTTGATTCTGGACGAACCCACCATCGGCCTGGATCCGCACCAAATCCGTACCGTGCGCCAGCATATAAAAGAGCTGGGCAAAAACCATACCGTGTTAATTTCCTCCCACATTTTGCCGGAGGTGGAGGTCACCTGCTCGCGCCTGTTGATTTTTCATGAAGGCACCGTGGTAGCAAACAATACGCCACGTGGCTTGGAGCAATCCCTCGGTGGTCGCCACCGGATCACGGTGGAATTGCAGGCACCTCAGGATGCCCTGCACGAGGCCTGGGAAGAGATGGCCGAGATTGAGCATCACCGGATTCTGCCGGCAGAAGGCGATTTTTCGCGCTGTGCGTTGACGCCACGAGATGGAGAAGATTTGCGCCCCCGCGTCTCAGCCCTAGCTCGAGCTCGTGGCTGGCCCTTACGGGAACTCACTCGCGAACGACATACGCTGGAAGATATCTTCGTACACATTACCCGAGAGGACGACGACTGATGACCGCTCTGCTGACTCTGGCGCGACGCGAATTGGCCGGCCATTTCTTCTCCCTACGCGGTTATGTCATCATGGCTGGAGTACAATTACTGCTCGGAGCCAGCCTACTTACGGTGATCTATTTGCTCAATGGGCTGGCGTATGATCTACCGTTTACGGAAAAATTTCCGCAGACTGAATTTTTCTGGCTGGTGCTGTTGATGGTGGCGCCGGTGATCACCATGCGCACTTTTGCCCACGAAAAATCCAGTGGCACATTTGAAACGCTCATGACCACGCCGGTCAGTGATCTCCAAGTGGTCTTGGCAAAATTCATCGGCTCCTATGTGTTTTTCCTAATCGCGTTCCTGCCCACGGTGATTTATCCGTTTCTGCTGGAGCATTATGCGCATGAAACGATGCGGGTGGATTCGGGCGCAGTCTGGAGCTTAGCCCTGGGAATCGGATTGTACGGCGCCTTTTTCATGGCGCTGGGCTGCTTCGCCTCGTCCTTAACTCGCAGCCAAATCGTGGCTGCCGTGCTCACCTTTGCCGTGGGAACGGGCCTGTTTATTCTGGGTTATCTCGCTGACCTACGGCCAACGGAGGTGCAATGGTGGCATCACCTAGTCCAGCATATTTCCATGCTCCGACACATGCAGGATTTTTCGACCGGCATTGTCGACAGCCGGCACGTGATATTTTATGTGTCGCTGACGTTGGTATTTCTATTTTTCACCCTCAAATCCGTGGAGAGCCGGCGATGGAAATGAATCAATCCACGCCCGGCTTTTCGGCACGCCGCCGCTGGAGCGGCTGGATCAATTTGTTGTGCGCCTCGCTGGCGGTAGTCACGCTGGGGGTGGCGTTGAATTACTACGCGCACCGACATTATCAGCGGCATACTTGGGCGCAGAATCTCGAGCATGAGCTTTCGCCGCGCACCGAGCAGCTGCTGGGCGACATGACCAACGAGGTGGAGATCACCGTCTTCTTTGATCGCACTGAATCGACCTTTCGCCTAGTGGACGAATTGCTCAAGCAATACG
>WTHG01000106.1 GCA_011523245.1 Verrucomicrobiales bacterium
GTTGAGGCTGGCCGGAAACGGGCGCTTGATGGAACCGAAGGTGTTGGCGCAGCAAACCCGCCGATTGCTGGCCGATGAACGCGCCAAAGACTTTATCCGCAACTTCACGATGCAGTGGCTCAGTTTGGCTAAAATGAAGACGGTGCCGATTAACCAGCAACTCTTCCCGCGCTTTCTTTATTACGTGTCAGCCGGCGAACGCCGAGGCACTGAACAGCCGTACCGGCCTACCATCCGCGATTACATGCTGGAGGAGACCGCCGGTTTCGTGGCTGAACTGATCCGTCGCAACGCCAGTGCTGCCGGCGTTGTGGACTCCGACTTCGCCTGGCTGAACCAGTCTTTGGCTGCGCACTACGGCGTGTCGGGCGTGGAGGGAAACCGTTTTCGGGCCGTGCCCTTAAAGCCCGAGCATCGTCTGGGTGGTTTGCTTACGCAAGGTTCGGTGCTGATTGGAAACGGCACCGGCTCGGCACCGCATCCGATCTACCGCGCGGTCTGGCTGCGCGAAGCCATTCTGGGCGATGACGTCGCCGATCCACCCGCCGATGTGCCGGCACTCACCGACACTGCCGGCGAGTCCGCCGAGAAGGCACTCACCATCAAGGATCTCCTCGCCAAGCATCGGCAAAAGGAAAGTTGCAATGACTGTCATGCCCGGCTCGATCCCTGGGGTATTCCCTTCGAACACTACAACGCCATCGGCAAGTACCAGCCGCTCGTGCCAAAGGAAGGCGCGCGGGTCAGTGGTTTCAATCTGCAAACCCACGGTGATCTCGCCGGCTATGCAGCCTATCTGAAAACTCTCAACACCGAAAAGGTTGAGGCTGCCGCCCGCGTGCCAAACGGCCCTGAGGTCAAAGGCATGGCTGATTTAAAGGCGTACTTGCTGGAGCATCGCCGGGAGGATGTCGCCAAAAATATTTTACGGCGCCTGCTTACTTACGGCATCGGCCGGGAGTTGACCACGCACGACCGATTTGCCGTGGCGGAGATGTTTAAGGAGTCCGCCACCAACGAGCACCGACTGCTCGACATGATCCTTACCATCTGCCAAAGTTCTTTGTTCAAAGTAACGGCGGAATAGCAAAACGAACCCACCATGAAACCGAAAAGCTGGCATCTAAACCGACGTGAAATGCTCAAGGGCGGCGGCATCGCTCTCGCTCTTCCATTCCTCAACGGCATGAGCTGGGCCGCGCCTGCGAAGGCACTCCCGAAACGAATGCTGGTAAGCTACTTTTCCTACGGCGCGTATATGCCGAATGGGCCAGCCGGGATTCCGAATCCGGAGAAGCCGCACAACGAATGGAGTTGGTGGCCATGCCGCGATGCGGGTCCGCTGACCTTCAACCAGTCCGCCAAGCCCTTTGAGCCGCTCAAGGATTATGTGAGCTACTACCGCGGACTGGATCACGCTGGCGGTTGGGCCCTCGGCGGGCACAGCTCGGGTGATGTCTTCGCGACCGGCGCGGACATGGTGGGTACACAGAAGACCAATAGCATTTCCATCGACCAAGTCGCCGCCAACACCCACGGACATGAGACGCGCTTTGCCTCCATGGTCCTCGGCACCGAAGGCGGCACCGGCTCTTATGGCCGCAGCAAGACGCTTTCCCATCGCGGCCCCGGTCGGCCGATCCCCTCCATGCACAAGCCGCAGGAGATTTTTAATCGGCTCTTTAACCCCTACGCCGGCAAGGGCGTGGAGCAAGTGCGCGCCGGACTCAAGCGCGAGGCCAGCATTCTCGATCTGTTGATGGACCAAAGCCGCAGCCTCAAAGGCCGTCTCGGCCATGAGGACCAGGGCAAGGTGGAGGAGTACCTCGAGTCCATCCGGGCGCTGGAGCAACGTGTGGAACGCACCAGCAAATGGACGCATGAACCGTTGCCGGAAATCGATACCAAGGGCCTGAACCTCGACGCATCGCACAAGGATCCGAAAGAGTACATCCGGTGCATGTACGACCTCGTGTATTTGGCGTTTCAAACTGACACCACCCGCTTTGCGTCCCTGATGCTGGAGAGTGAAAATTCCTCACAAAGCGAGCTGTGGAACTATGCCACCTACGTGCTCGGCTACAAAGGCGCCACGCACGATATCGCTCACAAGCGTCCCGTTGATTACTCCGGACAATGGGACCGTTGGCGGGCCGAGCAGCACGCCTATTTCCTGCAACGCCTCAAGGACACGCCCGAGGCCGGCGGCAACATGCTCGACCGTACGGTGGTGCTTTGGGGCTCGGCGCATCCGCACGCTTCGCATAGCACCAAGAATTATCCCATCCACCTCGCGGGCGGCAACCGGCTCGGTCTCAAGCACGGCCACCTGCATTCCTTTGAGGGCGACAAGAAAGTGCCGCTGGCCAACCTCTTCCTCTCCATGCTCCATGCCGTGGACGTTCCTGTAAAATCCTTCGCCGACAGCACCGGCCCCATGCCCGAAGCGCTGGCTTAGTGATGCGCAGACTCAGTGCCATTGCTATCCTGCTGGCGGTCCATCTGGTTGGCTATTTGAACGCCGCTGAAAATGCTCTGCCTCGAGTACTCATTCTTGGCGATCAAATCTACCATCAACCGGCTTCGGAATTGCGCAAGGAATTTAAGGATAAGGCCGAGGTGCATTGCCCGAGGACGGAGCCCGGCGTGGTTTGGAATTCTGCCACGGCCTTGGAGTTGCTCGATCAGCAGCTCGGCGAGGACCGTTGGGATCTCATCCATTTCAACTGCGGCCTCGGCGATTTAATTCACCGACTCCCGGGCGTGAAAAGCTTTCGAGTGATACCCCGACACGCCGGCGGCATTCGGACCACCGCGCCCGAGCAATACGAAAAGAATCTGAACGCCCTCGTCACTCGCCTCAAAGCCACCGGTGCCAAACTGGTCTGGGGGAGCACCACGCCGATTCGCCATTCCAGCACCAACGTGTTCGAGAAGGGCACTGAAATCGAATACAACGCCATCGCCGCCAAGGTCATGGCCAGGCACGGGATCCCCACCAACGACATGTACACCTTCGTCAAGGGCCTCATCGACATGAACAAGCCGGCCGGCCACGGCGCTGATCCGTTTTTCTTCGATCGCAAACCCATCCATTCGCCCATACGAGCGATCATTCAGCAACAACTCGGGGTGGTTCCCGGCAATTTACCCAAACCATGAAATCTCATCTGTTCACTCTCGTAGCCCTGTTGGGCGTTACGTTTTCGTTGTCAGCCAAACCGCTGAAGGTCTACCTGCTCGTGGGCCAGTCCAACATGCAGGGGCACGCAGCGGAACGGACGTTGAAACACTTGGGTATGGATCCAAAAACGAAGCCGTTGCTCAAGGCGATCCAAAACGCCGATGGCACGGCCAAGGTGCATGACCGGATTTGGATTTCATCGATTGATACCTCGCAGG
>WTHG01000188.1 GCA_011523245.1 Verrucomicrobiales bacterium
CCCAAAAATCCCGGCTTGCCGCTGGCTCCATAGGGCGGATGCCCGGCCTTGGGGGCTAACCCGATAAAAGGCGGGATACCAGACTTGGCCGTGCCCTGCAGCTTGGAGATGGCCGCGCCGATGCTCGGCCATCCGCCGGGGGCCTGCCCGTTGGTATTAAAGGTGGATCCTTTGCGGCCGCTGTAGCACATGAACGAATCGTGCGAGCCGTTCGGCGCCCCCACAATCGAGCGGATGCCGGTCCATTTATCCATGATGCGCGCCATGTTTGGTAGTAGCTCGCTGATCTGGATGCCGGGCACGTTGGTGGAAATAGGGTTCAGGTCGCCGCGATATTCCTTGGGCGCGTTGGGCTTGAGATCAATGAGATCCTGATGCGGCGGCGCGCCAGCCATGTAGATCATGATCACAGCCTTGTGATTGCGCCCCACGCCTGCGGCCTGCTCGGCGGCGAGTAGTTGCGGCAAAGTCAGGCTGCCGAGCGCCCCCACGCTCAGGAAATCTCGTCGGCTCCAGCCATCACACTGGGCGACGTGTCGTTGTCCACCTATTTGAAACATGTTCTCTTTTTTTTGCGGCGGAGGCCGGCGAGCATGGTACCCGTCGGCCGCGCCTAATGTCTTGGGTTGTGACCCGGTTAAATCAGTTCCTTAATTGGCCCGCGCCCGGCATCAGTAAGATACTGGGGGCGTCCGTTCAAATCGCTCAATTGCGCCTTGGCCACGTCGATGCCCACATTGTGGTACAGAGTGGCGAGCACTTCCTGAATATGGATCGGGCGCTCGGAGGCTTCGCCGCCGGTCCGATCGGTCTGGCCAATGATCTGGCCGGTGTTCATACCGCCGCCGGCGAGGAAGGTGCCCATCACGCGCGGCCAGTGGTCACGGCCCGCGTTACCGTTCACGCGCGGGGTGCGGCCAAACTCGCCCCACACCACGATGCTGGTGTCCTCCAGACGCCCAGTCTCGGCCAGATCGCTGATCAGGGCACTCAAGCCGATGTCCAACGCCGGCAGTTGCTTGCGCAGGGTGATGAAGTTGCTTCGATGCGTATCCCAGCTGCCCCAACTCAAAGTCACGAACCGGGCGCCAGCCTCCACAATACGTCGTGCGGTGCAGAAGCTTTTCACATCGCGATATCCCTTGGGCACCTCATACTTGGCGAGACGCCGTGGATCTTCCTGTTTAAGGTCCAATGCATTGAGCAGATGATTACTGGTGATCACTCCAAACGCCTGCTCATTAAATTTGTCGAGACCCACCATCTGCTTGCGATTGTCCACATCGCGGCGAAACTGATCAAAGCTGGCGAGCAGTTGACGGCGATCACCCAGACGGTCGGTAGTCACGCCGTTGAGGCTCAGGTCCTGTTTGCCCTTGCCGCTCGGCGCAAAGGGCTTGTACGGCGTGCCGAGAAAGCCGGGGCCGGAGTCGCGGTTGCTCAACGAAATGTTGGGCGGCGTGCCGTTTAGGCCTTCGCCTTCCATCTTAGCCACCACTGAACCGATGCTCGGCCAGCCGCCGCTGGGCTGCGGACCGCGGCGTTGGTGACCGGTCATACAATGGAAAGCATTGTGATCGTTGGCCTGGCCGATGGTCGAGCGAATGGCCGCGCATTTGTCCCACATCTTGGCCAGCTTGGGAAAATGTTCACCAATTCGCACACCGGGAACACTGGTGGGTATGGCGTTGAACTCGCCGCGGTATTCGAGCGGCGCGTCTTCCTTAATATCCCACATATCCTGATGGCTCGGGCCGCCACCCAGGAAGATCATGATCACGCTCTTCTGGCGCTGAGCAGCCGCACCGGCTTTGGCCTCGGCCTGAAGCAGCTGCGGCAGGGCCAGCCCGCCCATGGCGAGCGACCCGATTTCAAGAAAATTCCGGCGGCTCAGTCCGTCGCAATGAAGGCCGGTTTGGTCTGCGTTAATTTTTAGCATTGCAGTTGGTCCTTAATGTTAGATGAGTTCCTTAATCGGCGAACCATGCTCCACCATGTAGGTGGGCCGGCCTTGAGGGCTGGTGAACTGCAGTTTGTGGCCGAGGCCGTACATGTGCAGGATGGTCGCCATCACGTCCTGAGGTCCGACTGGGTTTTCCGCGGGCACCTCAACCTTGCGCGAGCTTTCGCCAATCACCTGGCCCATGCGCAATCCGCCGCCGGCCATGGCCAGTGTGCAGAGGCGGCCCCAGTGATCGCGGCCTCCCTTGCTGTTTATGCGCGGGGTGCGACCGAATTCGCCGGTGACCACCAAGAGTGTATCCTCCAGCTGGCCGGTTTCGGTCAAATCATTGATTAATGCGGACACGCCCTGATCGAGCTGCTGCGCCCGGCTCTTGAGTCCTTTCACGATGCCACCGTGCATGTCCCAGCCGCCGTAGCTGACGTTCACAAAACCGGCACCGGCAGCGCAAAGCCGCTTGGCCAACAGCAGCTGTTCGCCGAGGCCTTTGCCGTAGCGCTCGCGCACCTTGGGATCCTCCTTCTTCACGTCAAAGGCGTCCTTGGCGCTACCGAGCACGAGATCGAATGCCTGCTGCTCAAAGCCGTCGAGGCCTTCCATCTGGCCGGAGCGATCGACCTGGCGGTTGATGGAGTCCAGATCGTTCAACAGCGTACGGCGCGTGCCGAAGCGTTGGCCGTCGACGGAAAGATTCATGTTCTGCCGGGCCTTACCACTCGGGCTTAGGGCCTGGTAACGTGCGCCCAACCAACCGGGGCCGTCGCTGCGTATGCTGCCCACCTTGATATAGGTCGGCATTCCGGTCTTCGGATCAGTGGAACCTTTGGCGCGGGAAATGATGGAGCCCAGCGAGGGCTTCATGTTGTCCCGGTCATTGTAGCCGGTCATCACCAATGTGGTGCCGGTGCCGTGGCTGCTGCTGCCGTGGGCGAAGGACCGCACCAGCGCCATGCGATCGACGCATTTGGCGATCTCCGGGAACGTTCCGCCAACGGTCACGCCGGAGATCGGCGTTTTGCATTCGCCCGTGATACTGCGGTACTCAACCGGCGCCGTCATCTTGGGATCAAACGTCTCCACATGCGTGGGGCCCCCGGCCAACCAAACCCAGATCACCGATTTGTTTTTGATCTGCAACCCTGTCTGCGCCGCCTGATCCTTAGCCGCCAACAAATTGGGCAGGCTTAAGCCGGCTGCGCCCAGAGATCCCACCTGCAAAAAATTTCGTCGCGTGAAGCCGTCGCAATCGCGGCCGTTGGGGGTTCCGAATATTTTTAGCATGATGTGATCTTTCTGGTTTGGGGTTCGGTTTATTGTTTCATGATTTCGAAAAATTATCTTATCAATTCCGGCAACGCCTTGGAACCGTGATTCACCAAGTACCGCGGACGGCCAGAGAGGTCGGGCACGGTGGCGGTTTGGATGTT
>WTHG01000471.1:0-2073 GCA_011523245.1 Verrucomicrobiales bacterium
CTCTGGATGCGGGCTGATTGACAGCACCCGCCCTTTGCGATACTCCCCCGCAATAATTGCCGGAGTGTTCACCATCGTTCCCTTTTGCGGGTCATAGCGTGCCACCTCGCTGCGAAATATGGCCAGCGGGCGAAACGCCTCCAGCCCCTTAACTCCCATGGGCGACATGATGGGGCCGTTGTGATAGCGCACCTCAAAAACGCCCTTGCGATCGCCAAGGATCTCTCGGCCTTCCGCGGTCAATTCCATCTTCACCGTAGCGGTCGGCCCGCGATACCACATGCTCTTTCGACCAATGTTCGGCAGGTCTATGGTTTCGCAAAATGTTTTGTGATTACTGATTCCGAGCGACCACGAATAATTCGCCGCCGCCAGATACGAGCCGGCACAGATGCCCCACATACCCGCCACCCCTTTGCACAAAGGCCTGCACGGCCTTCCGCCCTCGGGCATCCAGTGCCGCCGCCTGTTTGCTGCCACTACCGCCAGGGAAGATCGCCACGTCAAATTGTGTCAGCACACCATTTCGAATGTCCTCCGCTCCCACACGCCGGGCCATCGTGGCGGGCATCCCGCGCAGGACGCGATCCAATTCCCGCGGACCGTTGCTGCCCACACCGCCGGCATCATAAACTGCCACCCGCAGGGCCTCGGTCTTGGCCGGCAACATCACCTGCGATGTGTTGTCGACCATCTGCAGATGGGTGAGCAGCGCATGCACCATCAACCGATGCTGCCGTGCGCGCTTGGAGAGCGGCTGTGATTTAAAGGTGGTCTCCAGAATCATGGATGCCGCCCCAAGCCGTTCATGCGCCGCGCGAGCCAAGCTGCCGTCCACAGGATAACGCAGGCGCACGAGCTTCTTTTTCGGATCCGTAATGGTGGCATTCACCGCCGCTAACATTTTAGGTACAGCAATATCTGCGGCCTTGCCCTTGGCATCAATGATCGAGGATCCCACGGATTTGGAATTGATCTGGTGAAAATCGTACCCCTCATGCAGATCGATCATCCAATCGGGATTTTGGTCGCCGATAAACTTCCAGAGTTCCTTGCCCAGTACGCCATGCGCCTCGGCTACCATCTTGGTCTTAGGGAATTGCCGGTTGAGATCACGGCGTGACGGCGGTTCGCCCGGTAAAAAACGGGTCCCATCTCGTAGTCCCGGGATATTAGCCTGCGGAATAACCACCAACCGTCCGCGGGTGATGGACCAGTGTCGGATTTGCTCCGCGGCCCGCGCTCCAGCCGGTTCATTACCGTGAATCCCACCAGTGATGACTACCGTTGGCCCGTCCTTACCGCTGACACGCGCGTAAAACGGGGTCTCCCACTTTGTGCCCTTTGCCAACCAGCCTTCGGAGATGGTTTCCCCGGCCCAAACAACAACAGATAGACCGAACGAAATCAGTATGCCGAGCACTCGCTGCATAGCGCGATCATTCCTGAAGCTCAGTTTGGAGTCAACCAGTAGACCGAAGTGATGCCTAGCTATCCTCCGCTAAGGCAACTCGCGGATTCGTAAGCCCTTAAATTCGATCGGCGCGCCTTCGCTTTCCAGACACAGATAGCCGGTGGCCGGCTGACATTCGGTTCCTCCGCTGACTTCCACACCGTTAACCCACAGCCGCACTTCGCCGTTGATGGCGCGGATATAATAATGATTCCACTCCCCGACCCCTTTGGTCAGGCGCTGAGTCGGAAAGCTCCGTCTGCTGGTCGGTTTGCCGACGACATATTTTGTGCCGTCCTTTTTGGTGTAGGTGATTTCCGGGGTGAACGCTTTCATACGCGCGCCACCAGTGGGAAACACATCGCCATGGCTGGTAAACCAATCAGAGGGTTTGCCACGGTTCTTCTCCCAGTTGGTTTCGTAGCCGAGATCCAACACCTGCACCTCGATGCCCGCCGGTAAACGCCCCTTACCCGCCTCAAGATTCTTAATGCTCTCCGGCATGGCCCAGAGAAACACGCCACTGTTACCTGCGTGCTTGAGGTGCCGCCACTGCACCACCAGCTCCAGATTGGTCACCATCTTCTTTGTGCGAATCACGCCCACCGGATTGCCGGTGC
>WTHG01000471.1:2173-12934 GCA_011523245.1 Verrucomicrobiales bacterium
TCCAGATTGGTCACCATCTTCTTTGTGCGAATCACGCCCACCGGATTGCCGGTGCATTGGATTAGCCCATCCTTGCCCCAGTTCCACGTATCGGGCTTGCAGTTGACGTTGGTGAAATCCGCCTCAGTCATCGCCCGCCAGCCCGGACCGGTACCCTTGATCAAGGCCGCGGGTTCAGCACCAAATAGGGTAAAGGCAGACAGGACAAATAGAGAACAGATCAATTTCATGACGGCAGCCTACGCGGATGATCGGGCATTGACTAGTCCGAACCGAATGCCAGAATCAGGCATGGATCGGCGAGCATTTCTCATGGCCTCCACCGCCTCACTGGGAGGGATGTCGTTCGCGCCCGAGGCTCTGGCGATAGCGGATGGACGCAGGAAACCCGCGAAATCCACCATCCTGTTTTTCCTTTGCGGCGGCTCCTCACATATCGATATGTGGGACATGAAACCGGAGGCGCCCCAGGAATATCGCGGACCGTTTCGCCCGATTAAAACCACTGCAGCTGGGCTGGATATCTGCGAGCATTTACCACTGACCGCCAAGCAGGGCAAACACTTGGCCATCGTGCGATCGATCACCGATTTTGGCCTCGCCACTGGCGATCATCATGCCGGATATTATTATAATCTCACCGGCAATGTGCCGGACCTCACCTTCCGCACGCAGGGCAATAATCGCCGTCCGTACGCCACCGATGCCCCGTATATGGGCAGCGTGATTGGCCAGCGGCGGGAGAAACATCCCAAGCTGCCGCAGGTCATCACCCTACCCACCAAACCAAGCCGCGCGCCATTCACGCGCCCGGGCCAATTCGCCGGACGCCTTGGGCTGGAACATGATCCCTTTTACATCTACGGCCGGCACGAGGCACCGCTAAAATTCACCGCGCCCTCCCTCACCCTCACCGGAGGACTGGACCGCCAGCGCCTCGCCGAGCGCAAGGTGTTCCTCGAAGCCGTCAACAACGCCAGGCGCAGGGCCGAGACAGACCCGGCCATTGCCAATTACACGCGCCAGCAACAAAAGGCCTTTGACCTGCTCAACAGCACCGCCACCACCGGCGCGTTTGATATCGCCAGTGAACCGAAAAAAATCCGCGAACGGTACGGCGAACATCTCAACGGTATGAGCCTGCTGATGGCCCGAAGGCTGGTGGAAGCCGGCGTGCCGTTTGTGACCGTGTTCTGGAAAGTGGATGGGATCAACAGCACTCTCGCTAAGAAATGTCGCAGCGCTGGCGGCTGGGATACGCACGGGAATAATTTCAACTGCCTCAAGGAGGACCTCCTGCCAAGATTTGACCGCTGTTACTCGGCGCTGATTGAGGACCTCGCTGAACGCGGGCTACTCGATTCCACGCTTGTCATGCTCACCAGTGAGATGGGGCGCAAGCCCAAGATCGGCGACCCCCGTTCGGGCGGCCGATCCGGAGCCGGACGAGATCACTGGACCGCCTGCCAAAGCGTCGTCCTGGCCGGCGGGGGAATCCAGGGTGGACAAACTTACGGGCGCACCGATGAGTTCGCCGAATATCCCGTGGAAAAAATCATTGGTCCCGAGCACATCGCCCACACCGTTTACCACGCCATGGGAGTCGACGATCTGACCGCCACCGATGTCACCGGCCGCCCCTTCAACATCCTTGAAAAAGGACGCCCCTTGACCGAGCTGTTTTAACGGACGAGATAAAACTAATCTCTCCCCATCACATGAGCATAGAAGCCAAACTCACCGAACTCAGTCTCACCTTGCCAGAGGCACCCGCCGCTGTGGCCGCCTACCAGCCGTGGATTCGCACCGGTAATCTCGTTTTCACCTCTGGCCAACTGCCCTTCCGCGACGGGTCTATTGCTTACACCGGCAAGCTAGGCAAAGAACTCACCGAGGAAGACGGCTATCAGGCCGCCCGCCAATGCGCCCTCAACGCTATCGCCCAGCTCAAGGCCGCCACCGGCAATTTGGAGAAGATTCAGAAGATCGTCCGCATAGAAGGCTACGTTCATTGCGCCGAAGGGTTCCACGGTCATCCGAAAGTGCTCAATGGCGCCTCCGATTTGGTGGCCGAACTTTTTGGCGAACGGGGCCAACACACGCGACTCGCTCTAGGAATCAATGAAATGCCGCTGAACGCCGCCGTGCAACTGGCCATGACCGCTGAAGTGGCGGACTAAAGAATTTCTCTGATCGCTTGGCCGTGATCAACCAGCGGCACCGGTCGGCCTGCGAAATCCTGAAAGCTAATCTGCGGATCAATGCCCAGCACGGTGTAAATCGTAGCCAACACATCGTCCGGCTTCAACGCGCGCGCCACCGGATGCTCAGCTTTCGAGTTGGTCGCGCCAATCACTTGGCCGGTTTTTAACCCACCGCCGGCCAAAATCACACTCATTGCCTGCCCCCAGTGATCCCGCCCGGGAATGGGAATGCCCGGCTGGCCACTGTTCAATTTTGGTGTGCGACCAAATTCACCCATGACCACCACGAGAGTATCATCCAGCATACCGCGCTGTTTTAAATCCTCCAATAACCCGGCCACAGCACGGTCGAGATACGGTAGACGATCCTCCAGGGCATCCTTGATTTTCGAATGATTATCCCAATGCGGCATGTCCACGGTGACAAAGCTTACCCCCTGCTCCACGAGTCGACGCGCCATCAATGTGTAATGCCCCCATGGCCCACGCCCATACAGATCGCGCAAAACGTCGCTTTCCCGATCAATATCAAACGCCGCCCGCGCCCGGCCACTCAAGACCATGTCCACAGCCTCCTGCTGATATCGATCCAATGCCTCAATGGATCCGGATTGATCAATGTCGCGGTTAATTTGATCAAGACTCTCCAGCAAACTCACCCGCCCCTGGACACGGCCACCCTGTTCCTCAAGATTTGCCAACACGGGCGCCTTCTGAATCTTGGTGGTTGAACGGCCAGCCAAGTATTTCTGTTTCATGTTCAGCTGAAACGGGTTGAACGCGGAGCCCAAATACGCCGCCCCCTGATAACCGGGATACAGATATACACTCTCCGCGGCCGGCAAGCCCACATACGCTGGCATGCCTTTCCTGTTCGGCCCCTTGGCACGAGAGACACATGAGCCCACCGAGGGATATTTCTGCGCCTTATCTTTCGAGGTGCTGCCGTGACGACCAGTGAGCATCCAATGCGCCGCGGCAAAGTGATCACCGTTATCATGATGCACCGAACGCAGTACACACATCTTATTCGCGTGTTTTGCCTGCAGCGGAAGCATTTCTGAAAAACGTATTCCGGGTACATTGGTGGCCATGTCCCCCCAAGGCCCACGATATTCCTTCGGCGCCTTCGGTTTGGGATCGTACGTTTCCATGTGGCTCGGTCCGCCATCCAACCAAATGAGAATCACCGATTTGTTATTGCGATCCGCCTTCCCTTCCGCACGTAGCCGTATCAGGTCTGCGCTCGAGATTCCGAGCGCCCCCAGAAAGCCCACCTTCAATGCCGAACGCCGCGAAAAGCCTGAGCAGTTTTTCCCAAAATGGCCGTGTTGCAGTTCCAGCATGACAACTAATCTGACGTTACCAAAAAGCCCGCATTCAAGAAAGAGAAATTGGGGTTTGGCTACAAGTCCTTCTTTTTTCCAATGGCCATAAGCGTCCGTGTCCCGCGCAAATACAACACGCCATCCGAAAGTGCCGGAGAAGCCATCAGGGTTTCGCCGACGGGATGTTCAGCGGGCGGTTGGAATTTCTCTCCGGCCGCTAGGACAAACACAATCCCGTCTTCGCCGGCACAATATATTTTGCCGTCGGCGGCAACGGGCGAGGCGCTAAAACCATGACCGCGATGGCGGATACGCTCGAAGTAATGTTCCTTACCGGATTTCAAGTCGTAACAGCCAATCAGTCCGTTGTTGTTCAACGCGTAAACCTTGCCGCGGTAAATGAGAGGCGTGGGCATGTAGGGCCCGCGGCGATTTTGCCAGGCAACGTGTTCGCCGCTGGTGAGATTGCCGCGGCCACCGCCGATCAGGCAGAAAATGGGGCGCTCAGGATGGCGGCCACTGGCAACAATGATACGGTCACCTGCAAACACCGGTGTCGGCGCGGTGATCTTCGAACTGCCGCCCAGCCGCCAGAGTTCCTTGCCGGTCTCAGGATGGTAGCCGCGGATAAAATTCGAACCGTTAGTGATCAGCTCCGGCACCTGCCCCGGCCAGACATTGGGCGTGCCCCACGAGGGCAGTTCATCTCGCGGCGTCCGCCATAGCTCGTGGCCGTTCTTTACATCAAACGCCACAATGAACGAATCCTTCTGCCTGTCGCATTGCACGATCACTTTGCCACGCCAGATGATCGGCGAACTGGCGGAGCCCCACTCGTATTCCGGCAGGTCATAAGCGCCCACGTCCAGCCGCCCGAGGTTTTTTTTCCACAACAATTCGCCCGCCACACTGTAGGTAAACAATCCTTCCGAACCGAACATTGCCACAACATGTTTACCATCGGTTGCCGGCGTGGAATTGGCATAAGTCGCCTTGATATGCCGTTTATCGGTTGGCTTACGGCTCACGGCCACGCGCGACCACATAGTTTTGCCGGTGCGTTTATTCAGGCAAATTACCCGCCATTCATGCACCGAGCGATCGGCCGCCGCTGTCCCCGCGCCATACAGGCCGGGCTTGAAGGTTGGATCAGTAACACTGCTAACCGCCGTGGTCAGAAACAGGTGATTGCCGAAAATAATCGGAGACGAATGCGCCAAGCCCGGCACGGGCACCTTGAAAAGAACTCCTTCTCCGGACTGTACATTCCAATGTGCCGGAATATTTTGGTCATCAGCCAACCCGGCAGCATACATCCCGCGAAAGGACGGCCAATCTTGAGCATGCAACGCGGCGGCCAGCGTTAGACATGCCAGCACCCGGATCATGGCTAGAGAATTTCTTTCACCACACGAGTCGGATAGGTGTGCGTGAGGCGTTCCTCGAGGCCGTTGCGGTCGACGGTGAGTTTCTCGTGGTCCATGCCGAGTTGATGCAGGATGGTGGCGTGCCAGTCCTGAATGCTCACGCGATCGCGTACGGCGCCGTAGCCGATGTCATCGGTTTCGCCGTGCACCACGCCGCCCTTCACGCCGCCACCGGCCATCCAGCTGGTAAACCCACTGGGACCATGATCGCGCCCGGCCTTGGCGTAATCGCCTTGGGCCATTGGCAGGCGACCGAATTCGCCGCCCCAAAGCACGAGCACATCATCGAGCAACCCGCGTTGGCGCAGGTCGCGCAGGAGCGCAGCGCAGGGCTTATCGCTTTGACGACAGGCGGCGGGCAGTGAGGTTTTGATGTTGCTGTGGTTGTCCCACATTTGGCCGCGCGGATAAATCTGCACGAAACGCACGCCGCGTTCCACGAGGCGGCGCGCCATGAGACAGCGTTTACCGAAATTATCCGTATCCTTCGCGCCAATCCCATATAACTTGCGCGTGGCCTCAGTCTCGCTGGAAACATCGAGTGCCTCACTCGCCTCCACCTGCATACGGGCGGCCATCTGGTAATTGGCAATGCGTGAATCGAGCACGGGTTGGTTCGGGCGACTGGATTTGTGCAGGCGATCAAGGGCGTTGATGAGGTTGCGCTTGGCGGCAGTGATGCCAGCGGGCTCCTGGTAATCCGGCTTAATGTGCAGCATCGGCGTACCTTCGCTCTTGATCTGTGTCCCTTGATACAGCGGCGGCAAATACCCGCTCATCCAATTCTCCACGTTGTTGACCGGTAACCGGTTTTGCGGATCGGCTAACACCACGTAGGCCGGCAAATTTTGGCTCACGCTGCCGAGGCCGTAGGTTACCCAGGCGCCCAGAGTCGGATGGCCGGGGAAAATCTCACCGCTCTGCCACTTGTAACAGGCCGGTTCATGATTCTCGTGCACATTGTACATCGAGCGGATAATCGCGATCTCGTCGATCATCTTGGCCGTGTGCGGCAGCAATTCACTCACCCACGCGCCGCTTTGACCGTGGCGGGCAAACTTCCAGTGACTGCGCATCACCTTGCCCTTCATGCTGCGCCCGGCCGGAGCAACTTTGGTGAATTCCTCCGGGGCATCCGCACCATGAAATTTCTCCAGCGCCGGCTTGGGATCAAACAGATCCACCTGCGACGGCCCTCCCTGCATGCAGAACTGGATCACTGCCTTGGCCCTCGGCGCAAAGTGGGGCTGGCGTGGACGCGTGTCCATCGGCAACGGTGCCTTATGGTGCGGCTCCGCCCCGTATAAATCGCGCGAGAGCAACGACGCCAAAGCCGCGCCGTACAAGCCATTCTGCACGCTATCAAAAAACTGTCGGCGGTTGATGGTGTTCGGATTCATCTTAATCGATGTACAAAAACGCCGCGCTATTAAACAGCGCGTGGCACACTTCGGCGAGAGCTTTGTTGCGCTGACCGTCCTTGCCGGCCTTGGTATATTCGGCCTCCAGATTCTTCATGGCCGCCACGGTTTGCTTGAGCTCCGCCGCCGTCGGAGGCCGGTTCACAATGCGTTCAAACGCCAGTTTCACGACCGGCTCAATACCTTGCGCTTCCTTTTGCAAATCGGTCGCCAGCTTGCGGGTGAGATTGTGAACCACTTTATCATGCAACAGGAACAGTGGCTGTTGAACCACGGTGGAATTGATGCGAGTAACGCAGTTAGGATTCATCGCCGGCAGGTCAAAGGTCTCCAGCAGCGTCATCATGTGTTTCCGCCGCTGTTGGATGTACACGCTGCGCCGCCATCCGCCTTCGCCCGGTTCGCCGGTCACATAACCGCCCTCGCGCACCTGCACCTTGTCGGGCTTGCCGCCCTGCCGCGGATTCAGCCGGCCGGTAATGGCGATCAGGCCATCGTGCAATTCCTCCGCATCGAGACGCCGCATGGGCATACGGGAAAGCAAAAAATTCTCGGGATCCAAGCGCGCGGCCGTTTCGGTTTTCAGTGATGACTGCCGATACGCCGCGCTGGTGCAAATGAGTCGGTGCAGATGCTTGGTGCTCCACCGGTTTTCCACCAATTCCCGCGCCAGCCAATCCAGCAATGCCGGATGCGTGGGCGGTGTGCCGATCTTACCGAAATTATCGAGGCTGCTGACAATGCCGCGACCGAAGTGATGCTTCCACACGCGGTTCACCCACACGCGCGCGGTGAGCGGATGCTGCGGACTGGCTATCCACTGCGCCAGGGCCAAGCGGTTACCAGTCTTGTTAGCCCCGACAACCGCGGCTGGCTTAAAGGGCTTTTCCGAAAATACCGCGGGCAAGGCGGCGTTCACCAGCGGACCCGGACTACCCGGATTACCCCGTAGACTCACATACGTTGGCGAAGATTCGCCGCGATCCCACAGCGCACGGATCAGCGGGATCGATTTCTTCTTCGCCTTGAGCGCATCGATTTTCTTTTTCAGTTCCCCACGCTCCTTGCCCTTGATCGTTTTAAACTGTTCCTCCATCGGCTTCAGTTCCGCATCAATCTTGGCATTGTGATCCTCCACGGCCTTGCGCTCGGCCGGCAACGCCACGGCCAAGTGCCGCCGACTGCTGCCGGCCCATTGATTGCGAAACGCCTGCGGTGTGAGCCAGTTGTATTCGTCGTAAGCCGCCTTGAAGATGGCGGCGAAAGAATAGTAATCGCGTTGGGTGATAGGATCGTATTTATGATCGTGACACTTGGCGCACTTGAGAGTGAGGCCCATCACCCCACCGGCGAGAATCTGTAGCTCATCATCAATCACCTGCAACCGATCCTCCACGCGGTTCACCGGATTGGCGCTCGTACCGTCCGGCGCCATTCGCAGGAAGCCGGTCGCCACCAGCTTCTCAATCACCGTTTCATCCACCGCCTCGGCATCGGTGTAATCCACCAATTCGTCACCGGCAATTTGTTCGATCAAAAACACGTCATAGGGCTTGTCGGCATTAAACGCGTTGATCACATAGTCGCGATACCGCCACGCATGGCCCCGCACCATGTCCGCATTGCGTTTGCCCTCGGAATCCGAATAGCCGGCCATATCCAGCCAATGCCGCCCCCAGCGGACGCCATAAGCCGGCGATGCCAGCAGGCGATCCACCACTTTCTCCAAGGCCGTAGGGCTTTCGTCTTTCAGAAACGCTGCCATCTCGGCGGAAGTCGGCGGCAGCCCGGTGAGATCAAAAGTCACGCGGCGCAATAACGTGAGCTTGTCCGCCTCTGTAGAATACGACAGTCCCTTGGCCTCCAGCCTCGCCAGCAGAAAAGCATCCACCGGATTCACCACGCGATTAGCCGCTTTCACCCGCGGCGTTTCCCCACGTTTGGGCGGTTGAAACGCCCAATGCTCTCGGGCTTCCGGATCCACCTGTTGCGGCTTCAATACCTGCTCCACTTCCGGCGCGCCGGCCGCAATCCAATCCCGCAACGTCTGCAGTTCGCGGTCGCTCATCCGCTCAATGCCCGCCATGCTGATGTTTTTATCCGGAGGGCAAGCACGTGAAAGAATCCGCTGAATCATCGGGCTATCCTTCGGCTTGCCAGGAACGAATGCCTTGCTGGCCAGCATTGAGGATTTCGTGCGCAAGTCCACCCCGCCATCCTGCAACGTCTGGCCATGGCACATCACACAGCGCCGCAGCAAAACCGGAATCGCGTCATGCTGCGTCGGCTCCGCCAACACAACTGCGCTCAACAGAAAATAAATGAATGCCCGAACACCCATCGCCAAAATATGTGCCCTTAGAGGGCAAAAATCGCAAGGGTATTCGATCAAGTTAATCGCTTACAGGGACACCTGTATGGGCACTCTTTACCCCCAAATAAACCCGATTGCTGAGACGAGCAGCCCCAAACCCAACAGGCTTACCAGACCGAACTGAAGCCATCGCACATCAAGACCATCGCGGGTGGGATTGATAACTGGTTGATAGTCTCCTCGATGTTCAGGCAGGATCAACATCCATCCGTGATCTTCACCGATGGCTGTAGATTCTGACCTTACTTGTAAGTACACACCTAACACGACCACCCATATTAAAGTCCACGCTAATATATATTCTTCTTGGGGCAACAAATAACATCCCAACATGAAAATGCCCGCTGCGCGGAGATAGATGTGCCATATCCGAACCTCAGCAGCGAAAATGCGGGCAATGTACGACAATCCCAAGGCTATAATAATACCCAGAGGCAATCCCAGCCACAGAAATTTCCATAAGAGACCAAAATCAAAAATTACGGTTGCCAGCACACACAGCATCCCGCCCGATACGAATAGGAATGGAAGATTGAAAACCATTAAAGCGGGCAGGCTTATTTTCCCTTTTCTTCGCGGGATTTTCGGCACTTTTAGTTCGGGTTTCACTAACTTAGCCCAGCCCCAACAATACGCTACAATTTGTCCAACACCCAGTACCCCAATCGCGAAGCGCTGCAACGCATCCGGAGAAGGCAAGTAGGTGAAGGTCACCCCAAGCGCACCGACCCCCAAGCCGCCCAACAGGATCAGCCACAATTTACGCTTCATGTATCGGCTCATCGCCGAACCTTTCTTTTGTGGCGTCTCGTTACTGTCCAGCTGTGTCATTAGATCCAAACCGGCTCCCCCAGCTACAATCACAATTAGGCCCGATACCCCGATCCCGCCGATGAACCATAGAAAGCTGAGGCCCAAACTCTCTCCCCAAACAGCGCTCGCAGCATACATGGCGCCCGTAACAAAAGTGACCAACACATAGGCACCCTGCACTGCAATAAAGGAGCGGAAACATCGGGTGAAATCAAAATGATATTTGATTGAGGCCGCTTGGAGGGCAGCTGGATCCGGATAATGACGTCTCTGAAATCGGTTCACGCCTAGCAATAACGCGCCTAGCAAACCACCCATTACGCCCACGCCACCTAACCGGCCCAGTGCGCCTTCGGCCGGGTACCACGAAGGTTTGGACTCCGTTTGCGTGGTTGGCGTTTTCGGAGCCGGAATGGGTGGCGGCACGGGAACACCATTGGTGTTTCCCTTGGGGATATCTTTGGGATCGCCCGGTTGAGTCTTGGGGAGCGGTTTGCCTTCGGCCCGGTCAGTACTCGGAGTATCTTGGATAAGAGTGAGCCCGAAAAAAACCAGCACTACCACTCCGACAAAACCCAGTGCTGGCAGGTAAGCTTTTTTGGGGTCGGATTTGACTTCCGTCCAAACATGGTTTGCAGCGGAATCTGAAATTTTCAGTTGCCGTGTCAGCACAAACCCCATGCTCACGAGAAATAACGCCATATTAATGCCGATGACCCAATGCAACGAACTCGATACGTTTCCTTCCCCAGTGCTCTTCAGCGTGACCCAAATAATCCCGGTGACAAATGCCAACGCGAAAGTGAACACGGCAACATAAGTCGGCGCATTTTGACTAAGCCAAACGCCAAACTGAAATGAGTCTTCCGGCTCCGGATCAACCAAAGGCTCGGCAAGAGTTTCCCCATCAGTAGCGGCGGTTTCCCTAAGTTTCCGAACTACCACAGTCCCGAAGGCGCCCACAAAGGAAAGCACAGTCACGATGAATCCCCATTTCACCAGCGAATGCACCTCCCCACCACCAACCCTTTGCATGCCCCAGGTTACTGCGAACACAAACGCGGCAACGGCCGAAACCAACGCCACGGTGGTGGGCGTGTTTTGCCGAACCCAAACCCAGGCGGCGTTGGGTTCACGGGCCGGTTCAGGCTGTGGCAGAACTTCTGATTCCGGGAGAACTTTCGGCGCCTCAAC
>WTHG01000274.1 GCA_011523245.1 Verrucomicrobiales bacterium
CGGGCCACGCAGCTCACGATGAACCGCGAAGGCATCCGGCGGCTGGCGGCGGAGGAGCTGGGGCTGCGCACGTCGCCCTTTGAATTTGCCGCGACGAAGGAGGAATTTTTGGCGGCCATCGAACGGATTGGATTGCCGTGCGTGGTGAAGCCCATCATGTCAAGCAGCGGCAAGGGGCAGAGCACGCTCAAGACCGAGGCGGATATCGAGCCCGCGTGGCAATACGCGCAGGAAGGCGGACGCGCGGGTGCGGGCAAGGTGATCGTCGAGGGCTTTGTGGATTTCGATTACGAGATCACGCAGCTCACCGTGCGCCATGTGGACGGCACGAGCTTTTGCGATCCTATCGGTCACATTCAGGTGGATGGCGATTACCGCGAGTCATGGCAACCGCAGCCGATGACGGACACCGCGCTGGCGAATGCGCGTGAGTACGCTCAGAAAATTACTGATGCCCTCGGCGGCCGCGGCATCTTCGGCGTGGAACTTTTTATCAAGGGCGATGACGTGTGGTTTTCCGAAGTCTCCCCGCGCCCGCACGACACCGGCATGGTGACGATGATCTCGCAGGATCTCCCGCAGTTTTCCCTGCACGCCCGCGCCATCCTCGGGCTGCCGATCCCGAACATCACGCAGCACGGCCCCAGCGCCAGTGCGGTGATTTTGGTTGAAGGCGAGAGCGAAAATGTGCGCTTCGGTAACCTCCACGCCGCCCTTGCCGAACCGGACACACAGCTGCGCCTGTTTGGTAAACCGCACGTGAAAGGCAAACGCCGCATGGGCGTGGCCATCGCCCGCGGCAAAACCATCGACGACGCCCGCACCAAAGCCCGCGCGGCGGCGAAGTCGGTGGACGTGCAATTGTAATTGTTTTTTGTGAGTCGAACCCAACGAAAATCGAATACCCTTTTTTCTGGGGATACTGCTATTTCACTTTAATTAGGCATACCTTTCAATCACGATCAGCCATTTTTGAGACCTTTCGTTGCTACGCATTTCTTGATGGTGTAAAATGGTCTTACAAATGATTGACCGACGACATTTTCTGCGCGGCCTCGGCGGTGTTTGCCTTGCTCTCCCAGCTTTTGAATCGTTGCGAGGGGCGCAATCCGGTAAAGCGAAGGCCAAGCGATTTGTTTGTGTGACCCCGAATTATGGGATGTATCCGGGCGGCTTTTTCCCAGAACAAACGGGAGCGGGCTACGCCATGCCTTCCCTGCTCAAACCGATGGAACGCCATCGAGCTGAGTTTAGCATTTTCAATAATCTTGATCATCCGGGAGTCGGTGGTGGGCATGGGTGTTCCCATACTTTCTTGAACGGCATGGAACTCAAAGACACCAAAGATCAGCCACAGCGCTTGCATTCTTTGGACGAGTTTTTAGCGGAACAAATTGGGCAACAAACACGTTTCCCCTCCTTGCGCCTCGGGGCCAACGGCGTCTCATGGTCGCGTGCGGGCATCAAGCTACCTAGCGACGGCAGTCCGGCGCAGGTCTTTGCCAAGTTGTTCATGGAGGACAATCCCAAGGTTAAGGAAAACCAACGACTTTTTCTCGATGAAGATGACAGCATCTTGGATGTTGTCCATGCCGATGCCAAGAGGCTGGGTGCCCGCATGTCCAAGCCTGACCAAGTCAAGCTCGACGAATATTTAACGGCGGTGCGGGAGGTGGAGCGAAAACTTCAACGGCAGGCCAAGTGGATTGATGTGCCCAAGCCGAAGGCCAACGATGAGGTCATCCGCGGCAATGACGAGGTCGTGGTGGATCTCAACTATCCCTACAACACGCCGGTAATGTATGATCTGATGGTCTTGGCCCTACAAACAGAGTCGACCAATGTCATTACCTTTGGCCATCCGGGTGGCAACCGGCTCTTTCCCTTTGAGGGCATTGAACTGGGGTATCATTCACTCACCCACCACGGCAAACGGCCCGAGTTGCTCCGGCAACTCACAATCATTGAGTTGTACTATACCCAACAACTGGCACGGTTCTTCGATCGGATGAAGGAAGCCAAGGATGCTGAAGGTCAACCTCTATTGGACTCCACCGTGGTCCTCTTTGGTAGCGGCATGGGGAATGCCAGTTCTCATTCCAGTCGCAACCTACCTATCCTTTTGGCTGGAGGCGGGTTTAAAACCGGCGAACATCATCGGTTTGAGCGTACCGGGCGCGATGGACGACCGCTCTGTGATTTATTCGTCTCCATCCTGCAACAATTGGGGGTGGAAACCGACCGGTTCTCCACGAGTCAAGGTAACCTGAATCACCTGATCGCGTGATCCCTCGCCTCATCATCATTACGTTCAGCTGGTGGTTGGCAACCGAACTGCAAGCGGCTGATTTGCAGCTTTTCCTAAAGAACTACTGTGTTCAATGCCACGGCCCGGATAAGCAGAAAGGAGACCGACGGTTCGACCAGTTAACCGGGGACTTCACTCAATTAGCCGAAGCCGAGGCATTCCAGGAGATACTCGATCAATTGAACCTAGGCGAAATGCCGCCCGAAGGAAAACCCCGGCCCAATCCTCCCGAACTTAAGGAATTAGTTGCTCAACTCAGTGAATCTTTGGCGCGGGCACGGGCTGCGGCCACGGAAAATTCAGGTAAAGTGGTTTTGCGCCGATTAAACCGGGAAGAATATCGCAACACGATCCGGGATTTATTTGGTCTAAAGATGGTGGATTTTGATCCTACCACCACCTTTCCGCCCGACGATACGATTGAAGGCTTCGACAACGTAGGCGAAGGCCTGGTTACCTCTGATCATTTGCTGCGCAACTATCTCTATGCCGCCCGCCAGGTGGCAGACAAAGTCGTTCGACCTGGTCCCAAGCCGGAGATGATTCGGTATGAAAAAGCCAATGAAGCTCCGACCGATACGTTAGAGAAAGATGCCCGGGCGGCAGCCGGCCGAATGTTTATCAAATTCCGTCAACCACTGGGCATCATGCAATTGGACAAACGCCGCGGAGTACCGGCTGCCGGCGAATACGTCATTCGTTTTTCCGCACGCGCGATTCGGAGAAAATCCCGCTATAAGGATGAGGATCTCCGTTATAATTCAAATGAACCCATGCGCCTCTCGATTTCCATTGATTCACGGGAGCTAGGGGCGACTGCACACCGGATCATTGGCGAATACACCATTCCCGATGATCGGACCGTGGAGATTGAACATCGGGTATGGCTGGAAAAAGGTTTTACCTTCCACGTTCATTGGGCCAATGGTCCCAACGGTTCGTTTAAACGCATCCTGCGCAAAGTGCTGCCCAAGTATAATCCCGATGCGTTGTACCCGGCCCGTAATCCGCCGGAAATGTACATCGGTTCAGGCCCCGAACTCCACGTGTACACGCTCGGGATTGAGGGGCCGTTCTATGAAGAATGGCCCCCAGCGGGTTTCGACCGCTATTTTCCTTCGCCACCGGAGAGCCCCAATGCGGAATATCTGCGCAGTAGCCTAACCCGACTGGCCAATGCAGCTTTTCGCCGGCCGGTGACAGAACAGGAAATCAAACCCTACCTGGATCTTGCTGAACGTTATCTGGCGGAGAACAAGGATTTTTGGGCTGCCGCCCGATATGGGATGCGCGCCATCCTTACCTCTCCGCGGTTCCTTTACCTTAATGAACACGCGCCTCACTCGACTGGCCATAAACTCGATGGCTACGGGCTCGCCTCACGCCTGTCTTATTTTCTTTGGAGTTCCATGCCGGATAATGAACTGCGCGCAGCCGCAGCTTCGGGTCTTCTGAAAACTCCGGAAGGGCTGAGAGGGCAAGTGAACCGAATGCTCAAAGATCCGCGCGCCTCGGCTTTAAGTAAGAACTTCGTCGAACAATGGCTGCATCTTCGAACCCTTGGCGAAATGCCTCCGGACCCGGAAACCAACCGTGCCTATTATGAGGACGACCTGGAAAACGCCATGCGCGAGGAAACCCGCCTTTACTTCGCACATGTCCTACAGCAAAACCGCAGTATCCAGGACTTTATCGATTCGGATTACACCTTTCTCAATGAACCACTCGCCCGGCATTACGGAATCCCGGGCATCACGCATCAGGAATTTCGCCAGGTTAAACTGAAACCCGAGCACCAACGAGGAGGCCTGCTTGGGCACGGAAGCATCCTGACCGCCACCTCCAACGGCGTGGAAACTCAGCCGGTACTGCGGGGCGTTTGGATTTTGGAAAACCTATTGGGAACACCGCCCAGCCCTCCGCCACCGGATATCGAACCCATTGAGCCAGACGTTCGCGGAGTGTCCACGATTCGGGAACTCATGGAAAAACACCGGGACAATGCCACCTGCTTTGAATGTCATCGCAAGATTGATCCACTAGGATTGGCAATGGAACCCTACGATTTTCTTGGCCGCTGGCGCGACCGCTATGCGAAGAAGATTCCCCTCAATGCCACCGGGAACATGCCCGATGGAACGGCCATCAACGGTCCCGTCGGCATTCGTGACTATCTCAAAAAACGCCCTGCGCAGTTCACTCGTTGCCTAACGGAAAAACTTTGGGTCTACGCCATGGGCCGCCGAATCAGCTTTACCGATCGTGATGATATTGACCGCATTGTCGCAGCGCTACCCAAGCACGGCTACGGTCTGCAGGAATTGATCCACCAAATCGTGGCCAGCGAACCATTCCACTCGAAATGAAAAAGCTGTTTTTATTTCTGTGGCTAACCGTCACCGCACTTGCCTCCGAAAAACCCAACATCATCCTGATCATGGTCGATGATATGGGTCGGGACTGGGTCAGTTGCTACGGGGCCAAGCACCCCACTCCCAACATTGATCAACTGGCAAAGCAGGGCGTGCGTTATGAAACAGCCTGGTGCACCCCCATTTGCACGCCTACCCGGGTCACGCTATTAACGGGTCAATACCCCCACAATCACGGCTGGATACAGCACTATGATGTCCCGCGCTGGGGAGGCGCCGGATTACGGACGGACCGCTTTACCACATTTGCCCGTCACCTGCGCGATGCGGGCTACGCCACCGCCATTGGAGGAAAATGGCAGATCAATCACCTTGGCAAACAGCCCGATATCCTCAAGCAACATGGCTTCGATGAACACTGCGTTTGGCCCGGCGTTGAAGCCGATCAACCCGAAACTGAAGAACGCTTTTGGGATGGGCTCATCGCAACCAACGGCAAACGTGCCAGAGTCCCCTACGGGCCGGATACCATCAACCGGTTCCTCATTGATTTCGTGAAGCGCCACAAGGATCGGCCTTTTCTAGTTTATTATCCCATGTTGCTCACCCACGGACCGCACACCACCACGCCGCTCAACAAATCCAATCCACCGGAAGGCAAGCCCGCGCTCTACGCCGGGAACGTCACCTACATGGATCAGCTGATTGGCAAGCTGGTGCGTGCCGTGGATGATCTTGAGCTGACAAAACGCACCGTCATTATTTTCACTGGCGACAACGGCTCCGCATCCTCCGGCATCCTCAATGGCAAACCCTACCCAAAAGGCAAAGGACGCGAAGCGGATTGGGGAGTGCATGTGCCTTTCATTGTACGCGCCCCATTTCTGACTTCGGGCGGGCGCGTCTCGCGCGACCTCATTGATTTCACCGATCTCTACCCCTCCTTCCTTGAATTAGCCGGCATCCCTTCGCATAAGAACCTGAAACTCGACGGCCGATCTTTCGTTCCCAGCCTCCGCGGCAGTGTCGATCCCTTTGAGAAACGCAGCTGGATTTATTCTCAAATCGGCAACTTCCGAATGATCCGAGACTGGCACCATTTCCTGGATAACCGAGGCGCCTTTCACGACATGAACAAGGATCCCCTGCAGCAACATAAAGTCAGCCCTCTGGATAAGATTGCCCCAGGCCGCCGCGACCGGCTCCAGATGATTCTCAAACGGTTTTCCGCCAATGCCCCGGCCCCCTTCCCTGAATTCAAAGCCAAACATTCGGGCCTTTACTAGGCCGAGTGTATTTTGGGAATCGAACCCAACGAACATCGAATCTTGAAGAGGTTTGGAGGAAAACTTAAGCTGAAAGACATGCGGCATTTTCTCTCAATACTATTGGTGGCGATAGGCCAGTCCGTCTTCGCGGCAGAAAAGATTCCTTCGGATACTCAGAACCTCAAGAAAGGGAAGGCGTTCACCCTCGCGGTATTGCCTGACACCCAGTTTTACTGTGACACCCGACTGAAGCTTTCTAAAAAGTGGGGTAACGGAGACTTGCGTCGTTACTTTTTCGAGCAAACCCGCTGGGTTCGTGACAACCAAAAGCGACTCAATATCGCTTTTCTCGTCCACGAAGGAGATCTCGTACAGGCGGATGCCCCAGAGGAATGGGCCATCGCAAAGGAAGCAATGTCTGTCTTGGATGGGAAGGTTCCCTATAGCGTGTGCCTAGGAAACCATGACATGGGTTTTGAGAAGGCGGATAACAAATATGGCGGTAATATCGGCGTCAACCGGACCACGCATTTCAACACCTACTTTCCTCGCGAGAAATTCGCAAAAAGAGACGAATTTGGCGGCACATTTGATCCGGAGCGCCATGACAATTCTTGGTATCACTTCGAGGCAGCAGGTATGAAATTTCTGATTGTTTCCCTCGAATGCAAACCGCGCGACGAGGTTTTGGAATGGGCGAACCAGGTGGTCTCTAAGCACCCTGACCACCGTGTCATTGTCCTGACGCACGCCTATCTGAACACGAAAAAATCAAGAAATACCTCGGGTGGAGTGAAGGCCAAAGGCAACACCGGTGAGCAGACGTGGCAAAAGTTCGTCAAGAAACACAAGAACATCTTCATGGTTCTCTGCGGTCACCACTCGGGAGAGGCCGTTCGGACAGACGCCGGAGATCACGGCAATCAGGTCCATCAAGTTCTGAGTGATTATCAACACTTAAACAATGGCGGAGAATCTTGGCTCCGCTACATGGTCTTTGAACCAAACGAGAACAAGATAAAGGTCTATACTTACAATCCTGCACTAGACAAATTCCGCAATTTACCGTCCAGTCGTTTCGATTTGGACTACCCAATGAAAATAGTAGAGTAGTCCGGAAATTATTTTCCAACCTGAAAATCTGAATGCCACTTTCTTTTTACCCACCGATGTATAAATCATATGTCGTCGCACAACTTCCACGGTTACTCCTTTAAATCTCTCTTATTATTATAGAGGGGTGGAATTTACTTAGCCACAGGAAGCTGATCCCCCTTATTGACCTCTGACGTCTCTTTTATGGAAAATTAGTTTCTATCCAAATGAATCCATCCACCAAAGAAAACTCCCAATTGCTGACGCGATTAACCGCAATTGTTGCAGTTTTGACTGTTCTTGGAGCTGCCTGGCCGGTGTTGTTTAACGAAGGTAGTGCGGCGGGAAAGTTTTTGGTGAGAACGCATCAGATCGAAGCGGCTGGTGACGATGACTTCGAGGCGGCGATGAGGGCTCATCTTTATGGGGAGACCTTGGAAGCTGCAACAACTCGGACTGAAAGCAACCCGACATCCACAACTGCAAATGTTTCGAGAATTCGACAACTTGACCGTGCTGTGTCTATGCTTTGGTTATTACTAGCTGTGACATTACCCTTCGCTTGCCAAAAGTGGCCTAAACTCTCTTGGCTCTACTTATTGCCGGCGATATGGCTTCTGGGGAATGCACATGCCATCGCGATTAACGGCGGCAAGGCCTTCTCTGAACTGGCAGTACCCGCTCATGCAACACGATGGGGAATGTTTCTGGCGCTCGTATTTTTGAGTCTACGGAATGCTCAAAGCGATCGTATTGCAAACTGGATATTACGTATCGGCTGTGCTTTGACTTTTACCATTCATGGTTGGGAGGCATTCCAACTAAATCCAGCATTTCAAGATCTACTCTATGTTACGTGCGGCCATATCGGTATTGCTCTAACCGAGTCGGTTTGCCATGGCCTGCTTCGCATCATAGGTGTCATGGACCTAGTCCTTGCCATAAGTGTTGTCGCAGTTCACTCTCGACCCTTGTTGCTATGGATGGCCTGCTGGGGAATGATCACCGCAGCGAGTCGGCCCATTGCCCTAGGCCTCGATGCCTGGCCAGAGTTTGCCATGCGCCTACCGAATAGCGCCGCGCCTCTGTTGGTCCTATTTATTGGACTACCTGCAGCGTTTTCAATTTTTTCACCAAAAAATACCCACCAACCGGAATCCACTACCTAATGAACAACTATCGAGTAGGCTTGTTAAGCGCGAGCCTGATCCTCTCAACTATTCTCGCAGTTTCTGCTAGCGAAATCGATCTATCGAAACTAGACGTTAAAACTTTGGTGACAAAGATGACGCCACTCAAGGGCACTACACCGGCTCAGTGGCGAGTGGTATGGACGGGTGACGCAAGTCGAGAAGCAACCATCTCCTGGACCACTGCTGAACCCGGTAAAAAGCACGTCGTTTACTACGGGCCCGAGTCCTTTGGAAAGGACGGTGAACTCGCCCTGAGTCAGGAATGTCAATCTAATGGTATTTACTCCATCAAGCAACCTGAGCCGCCAGAGAAAATTGCACCGGCGTATTATCATCACGCCCGGATCAAAAACTTGAAGCCTAATACGCGCTATTATTTCGTCATGGAAAGCGACGGTGAACGGTCACGAGAATTCTACTTCCGTACAGCTCCTATGGACGGGACTGACTTTACCCTGATTCATGGCGGTGACTCGCGTAGTGGCCACGCTAATCGCTGCCGGATGAATTTGCGCATTGCCGAGCAGGCAACGGCGAATTCCAAGGTCCTCGCATTCGCCCATGGAGGGGACTACATCGTCTCCGGCTCTAAATGGGAACAGTGGCGTTTGTGGCTGAGCCAGCATGAGTTGATGACCTTAGAGGATGGGCGTGTATTACCGATCATTCCCACGAAAGGCAACCATGATGGGGGTAACATATACTTCGAAGTGTTCGATCTGGAGATGGAGACCGAGCGTTGGCATACAACTATGCTTGGTAAGGACGTGGCGCTGGTAACTCTGGATACCAACTCACCGGGAGGTGGCCCGCAAGCGGAATGGTTGGAGACCGAATTGAAACGTCTGCGGCCTGCGGTTCGTTGGTTGCTCGTGCAATATCACCGCCCCATGTATCCCGCTGTGAAGGGGCCTGCGAAGCATGCCCCCATTTTTTGTCCGCTATTCGACAAGTATAATATTGATATTGCTTTGGAGTCCGACGGTCACTGCATGAAGCGGACGGTACCAATTCGCGACGGCAAAAAGGATCCTACCGGTATCATCTACGTGGGTGAAGGAGGCCTCGGAGTCGGCCAGCGAAAACCCGATGGCAATCGTTGGTACATTAAAGATGGCGGGAAGACGGGTAGCGCCCACCACGTTGTGCGCCTCGACTTCACCCCTGACAACCTGCGTGTCCGGTTTGTTCTCATGGACGCATCCGCTTGGGACGATCACACAATCAAGGCCCGAAAATTCTGAGAGACCCAATTCTCCCTGTGTCCCATTGATATTTGGGTATAGGATTCTTTGTTTCAGTAAATCTCAATATTTATATCAAGAATTGAGAAAGGCAGTGGCACTGCTATGAGGATTCTCTGAACTTATTTGTATCATTTTAAATTCGGTTTCCTGAGCGGACCATTACGCCTGAACCCTCGGCAAATATCGTTGAGTGGGGCTTTGAATCGAGTGCCTTTGCCCATTGTGGGCCATACAACTTCTCAACGTCCAAATCCAAACATTGCGATTCGATGGAGCGTGCGCGCCAAGTTGGATGTTCAACCTCATATTCCATCGCATCACCATTTCTTTGGGTGTTGTACCCCCAATAATGCTCTGTGATGAATAACTCAGCTTCAACTTGGTCTCGCCAAGGACCAACTGTACGGACACTCAAACCCTGCCATTGACCATCATTTTGTAACTGGTAAAGAGCCCCGCTCTCATCAACGTTCTGGCGCATGCGCATAGTGATGTAGGGCTCGTTGTATAAAGCACGAGCCACCCATCCCACCATGTAATGAGGAGTTATTTCTCGAATAAAAACTACGCCTCGACGTGTCTCTCCATTGACCTGTCGTTTTACGTAGAACCGGAGATTGATCTCAGGGAAATCACGATAACCAAAAGCCGGCACTCCCTTGACAGACATGTGGAGGAATTGAAAACCCACCAAGCTGGCCCAACAGTCACCGTCCCAACGGTCCAATTCTACTCCTAAAGGTAGATTTGGGGTTAAAAGGTCCTCATCAACTCGCCAGTTCATCAGTATTAGATGACGCCACGTTGCAGTTAAAAATTTTTTAGCCACCATCTTTATTTTATCACATTAGGCTACCGATAACCATTTTCTGATGTATTTGGCATCAATCATACATTGTAACAGACGTTAACGTACTTGCAGTTATATCCCTCCCAGCCTCTGTATTAGGGTGGTTGGCCTTAGATTTTTTTCTGTTCAATGTGGGCTGAGGGGGCGACTCTTTGCGCATGAAATCCATCCCTTCCTCTACAAAACCCGTGCCGGCTTCGCGGCGTTCCTTTTTGAAAACCAGTGCCGCTCTGGGTGCGGCGGTAGCATTGCCCTCATTTTCCATGCGCGCGGCGGCAAATAAGAACAGTGTGGTTCGTATGCTGCACGTTGGCGTGGGCGGCATTGGCGGGATGCAGCGTGGGCAACTGAAGAGCCACAAGAAGGTGGAGTTTGCATTCCTGTGCGATGTGGATTCCAATACGCTTAAGAACATCGGCCGGCAGTTGCCGAAGGCAAAGCAGTTCACCGATTACCGCGAGGTGTTTGAGAAGCACTTGAATGAATTTGATGCAGTGATTGTGGATACGCCGGATCATCATCATGCGCCGATGATGACGCGGGCGTTGGCAGCGGGAAAACATGTTTACGGCCAGAAGCCGTTGGTGCATCAGCTGGATGAGTTGCGGATGATCCGCGAGGTGCTCGCAAAGCGGCCGGAGTTGTATACGCAGATGGGCAACCAACGCGCGTGTTTCACTGGCCGCATGCAGGCGGTGGAAATCCTCAAGAGCGGTCAGCTTGGCAAACCAGTCGAGGCGCATGTGTGGACTGGTACTGTAAAGCGAGGTCATTATTTTGATGATCCTTGGCGCGAATTGCCTGCCGCCAAGCCGATTCCTGAAAATCTAGATTGGAAACTCTGGAATGGGCCTCTTAATAAGCCCCTGCCATACTCTGATGACATTGCCCCACGACGGTGGCGCGGCTACTGGGAGACTGGTGGAGGTCAGCTAGCTGACTGGGGTTGCCATCTAATCGATCTCCTCTATTTTTCCTTCGATATGCCCGATCCCGAGGCAGTCATCACCTACACCCACCGACCTTCCAACGATAGCCACTCGGCCTACAATCGTAGTACGATTACATATCCTGGGGGCAAAGGCTTCGCACGTGATAAGTTCGTGATGCATTACAATGATCACGGTCTCAATCCCTCATGGGCAGCCTTGGGTTTACCGGATATGAAGGAAGGTGCAAACCGGACACTGGTTGTTTGCACTGAAGGGACTTTGTTACTGGAACCCGGTGGCGGCATGAAAATCTTCCGCAAGGGTAAATTAGTTGCCAACGAGCCCAAGCCCACGGTGGAGCCGCGCCATCACTGGCACGACTGGGTGGAATGCATCCTCGGAAACGAACGCCCGTTGTGGACGCCATTTGATATCGGTTCGCGTATCACCGAGCCCGCGTTGCTGGCCACTAAGGCCACCCGTTTCCCGGGCCAGGAACTGCGTTGGGACGCGAAGAATTACCGCTTCACCAACCACGAGCAGGCCAACAAAACCATCCTGAAGCGTGACTACAACGCGGGCTTCGAACCGGTTTAATCCAATCTCTCCAGAGGCACAGAGGGTGTAGAGAATGCTGCTCTGTGTCTCTGGGGTTTCCACTTCATGCGTAACTTCATTGCTTTCCTGCTCCTCGCCGTCACCGGCTGGGCAGCCAAACCGAATGTCCTGTTTATTGCCGTCGACGACCTCGCGCCGGCGTTGCGGTGCTATGGAAACCTGATCGCCAAAACACCGCACATTGATCGGTTGGCGGCAACGGGCGTGCGGTTTGATCGGGCGTACAATCAGCTGCCTCTCTGCAATCCTACGCGTGCCAGCGTGATGACCGGATTGCGGCCGGACACGATCAAGGTATACGATCTCGATCGGCATTTCCGCGATGAAGTGCCCAAGGCAATAACGCTCTCGCAGACCTTCATGCGCAATGGATGGTGGGCTGGTCGTGTGGGGAAGATTTATCATTACAACGTGCCGGCCAGTATCGGCACCGACGGTTTTGATGATCCGGCCAGTTGGCAAAAGACTGTGAACCCAAAGGGCCGCGACAAGACTGACGAAGCACTCATCTTCAACGCCGAGCCGCATCGCAAGATTAGCGCTGCGCTGAGTTGGCTGGCTGCGGACGGCACGGATGAGGAGCAAACCGACGGCATGATCACCACTGAGGCGATCAAGCTAATGGCTCAAAAAAGGGACAAGCCATTCTTCCTTGGCGTCGGTTTCTTCCGGCCGCACACGCCGTACGTCGCGCCTAAGAAATATTTTGCGATGTACCCGCTCAAGGACATGCGCCTGCCGTACGCGCCCAAGGGCGACCGTGACGACATCCCCACCGCCGCCTTCGCACATAACTGCCCGGTGCCGCATTACAATCTGGACGAGCTGACGCTGCGCAAGGCACTGCAGGCGTACTACGCGACCATCTCGTTTGTGGACGCGCAGGTCGGCCGGTTGATGACTGCGCTCGAGGAACTCAAGCTCTCCGACAACACCATCGTTGTCCTCTGGAGCGACCACGGCTATCACCTTGGCGAGCACAACGGCATCTGGCAAAAGCGCACGCTCTTCGAACA
>WTHG01000301.1 GCA_011523245.1 Verrucomicrobiales bacterium
GGTCTTACCATCGGGCGTGATCACCTCATTGACCTGCTCCCAAAAACCGGGGGTTTCAAAAACATTCAATTCCGGTCGAGCGCTGGCGTTGGCGTTGAAATTCTCTCGAGGCTGACTGGTCTCGGTTTTATCCTTACCACAGCCGACCAGCACCAAAAGCACCAGCAGTTTGATCCCTTTCTTCACAGGGCTCAGTTTAGCTCTCCAGAAATAATGACGCGATTTTTTCAAAAATTATCTCGCGCAAGTTATTCACAGCCGTAAAATCAACGCATGCAAACCACCGCAAGCTAGTAGGATTAATCACCTGTAACCCTTTGCTTCGCTTGTGCGTAAACCATAAAAAATATGAAAATCATGCTAAAAAACAAGTTTGCTTTAACATGGGGTTGGCTTGTCGCCGCCCTTATCACTTTAAACATTTGCCTAGGCTCGGCCAATGCTCAGGGAAAACTACCGAATAACACGCGCCATCTACCAAAGGACGCCACCGCAATTATATCCGTCCGCATTGGGGATTTGCTGAAAAAAGGCGGTTATGACGAATTCCTTCAGTCTGACCTCGTTAAAATGGCAAAAGCCGAGATGGTTGACAATGAACTCGCTCTCAAGATCCTTGATGATCCCGAAGCCAGCGGAGTTGATCTCGGCGAGCCTATCCATATCTTCATCAAACTTGGTGCTCCAGTCGAGGAATTTGGTGAGCCCACTATAACAGGAGGCTTAATCACCTCTCTCAAGGATGCCAAAGCCTTGGACAAGGCAATCGATCTCATCACGGCTAAAGCAGGCTTACCGCTAATTAAGACAGCGCAAGAGGGCTACACCCAACTCAGCATGCCCGGCGCTCCCGCAACCATCGGTTGGACTTCCAAGGCAATGGTGGCCGTAGGCAGCAGCGATCCAAAACAAATGCAGAAGATTGCCGTCCTTCTGGAGAAGACGATCAATCGCAAGGCAAAGATCAAAGATGAACGTCTTGTATCTTTACTCAGTGCAAAGGCCGATATGTCTGCATGGATTGAGTATGATCAGATTATGAGGCTGATGTCCTCCATGCCTGGAGCTGAAGAATTGTTTGGAATGGGGCTTACACAGAAGCTAAGTAAAAATGCTGCCTACGCCCTCACCATGAATTTTGAAGCGGGCCGTATGGATATGGCTGCTGTTGAATACAATGAAACAGAGCTGATTGAGGGTGATATGAGTAGAGGAGGCTTGGACAAAGCACTGGTAGACCTCATCCCGAATAATTCAATTATGGCTATGGGTTTCGCCATGAATATGAAACCGGTGCGGGAAATGATGAATAAGCATGTACTTCCTGAACTGTTAGCACAAGAGGGTGTCGAGGAGATGGTCGCTCAGGCTGAGGCAATGATAGGTCTCACCTTGGAGGGGCTAATGGAAATACCAAAGGGAGATTTCTTAGCCGTTTGGGATGGTCTAAAAATGGAAGAGGGCGATTTTGGCCCGCAACCTTCGCCTCAGTTGATGCTAGGCATGACCGTTGAGAACCGCAAGAACCTCAACAAAATCATGAACAATCCGCAGGTTCAGGGACTCCTCCCAATGCTTGCGACGGTCGGAATGCAAATTGCACAAACAGAGGAAGGCATCTTCCTGTGTAGCCGCAACCATGCAAATGCCATTAATAATGGTAAAAATGAAAACCCGATCAAAGGAGATCATCGCGACTTAATTAGTAAAAACGATTTTGGAGGCTTCTTCCGCTTTGCTCCCCTAGTAAAAGTCATTCGTGGCATGGCTCCTCCTGAAGAAGCCGAAGTCCAAATGTTCTTGGGCGAATTGAACCGTCTGGACGAAATCACCATGAGTGGATCGATGTTAAAGGATGGAAAACAATCATCCTCGATCTCCCTAACATTCAAGGATAAGAAAACCAACGCCCTCAGGCAACTCATCCAAACAGGCGAACGTGTCTTTAAACTCACTCAAATGGCCGCAGCCAAAGAGCGGGATCATGAGCTGGAGGCCGATGAAGAGCTTACAGCCGCTTTGGAAGAGCTGAAATAGTTTCGATTTTAGGATTATTACTAGAATTACCGACCGTTTTTTACGGTCGGTAATTTTTTTGAAAAAAAACTAAAGTTCCCCCTCATATTGCCGAAGCTCTAATTTGGACAGCGGACAATAGCCAATCATGCAAGGCGGCATAGGCAATTACAGCAACGCCTCCACAGAAATCGAGGCACTGCAGCAACAAGGCCTGCACTTCCAAAAACAGGGAGCGCACGGCTCGGCCGTTGCCGTCTATCAGCGCCTGTTGGCCCTCGGGCAGGATGGCCCGGCCATCCGCTACAACCTCGGCTCCGCCCTGCTCCAGCTTCAAAATCCAACCGAAGCGCTCGAACAATTCGAGGCCGGAATCCAGCTCTGTCCACAGGAATCCGGCCTGCGCCTCGGGCTTGCTAATGCCCATAAACTCCTCGGCAATTCCACTGCCGCCGAAGCTGCCCTTGAGCAGGAACTCGATCTCTGTCCTGAATCCATCCCAGCCGCCATCAATCTTGGCTGGTTATTGGAAGAACAAAACCGCGTGCCCGAAGCCCTCGTCCAGTATCGCAAGGCCATGTATTATCAGCCCAACCATCCCGTGCTGCGCTGGAACCACGGCTTGGCCTGCCTGATGCTCGGCGATTACTCCCGCGGCTGGCGCGATTATGAACACCGCTGGGCCGCCCGGCAAAAAGCCAAGCCTACCTACACCACCCCTGAATGGCGCGGCGAACCCCTTCGCGGGCGGCGCTTATTGCTCCATAGCGAACAGGGCTTTGGCGATACGCTGATGTTCGTGCGATTTGCGCAAATGTTGGGTCGCACCCAGGAAGTACACCTCCAGTGCCAGCCGCAGCTCAAACGACTACTTTCCCAACAATCCGGGCTTGCCAGCGTGGTGGGCACCAGTGACCCCGCCCCGACTCACGATGTACATGCTCCACTCATGAGCCTACCTCACCTCATGGGTTTGGATCAGGAATCCAAACTGGAGAACCCCGCCTACCTGGAGCCCATGCAACGCTCCCTCCAGCCACTGCCCAACGGCCACCGGCCCAGCATGCAACGCGTGGGCTTCGTGTGGGCCAGCGCGCCCAACAGCGAAATTGCTGATAAAAAATCCATACCACTTCATCAATTCCGTGGATTGTTCGACACTCCGAACTGCCAGTTTTACGCCCTACACATGAACGCGAAGCCGAATGAGGTGGCCGAGCTACAGAGGCATCCCAATGTCCACGACCTGCGCGAGTCGATTATAGATTTTGAAGATACGGCCGGTTACCTCAGCCAAATGGATCTGGTGATCACGGTGGACACCGCGGTGGCCCACCTCGCCGGAGCCATGGGCAAACCGACCTGGACGTTGCTGCCCAATGCGGCCGATTGGCGCTGGCGCATGCATCGTTCCGACAGCCCGTGGTATCCTTCCATGAGGCTATTCCGCCAGCCGAGGGCGGGGGATTGGAATCGTGTGCTGGAGGAAATCAGCCACTGCCTTTTCAACCACAGCGCCCAGCTTTCCACGCGCCAACTCGCCGGCCAATTGCAGCCGGCCGCCGTGCTCTAGTTAACCCTGCATGACGGCCGAGACCCATTGATCAAACAGGGTCTCGGGCAAAACGGACTGAAATCCGCCGGGCATGGTCTGGCCGCCGGAGCGAAAGGTGACCGGCAATTCCGCGGCCAAGGCCACATTCCAGAGTTTGCTCAAATCATCCGATTCATCGGTGTGCGTGAAGATCAGGCCGGTCAAGGGCAACGCGCTGAAGACACGGGCCTGCTCAAGCAAGAGATCCAGCTCATATGCGCTGTTTAATACCAGCTGTACGTCCGCCGGGCCCAGAGGCTTCAGGTGGGCGGCCAATTCCTCCACCGCCGTTGGGGTCGCCGGTACGCCGGGCAGATCCACAAACCGCAGGGTATCTTCCGGCACATCCAGTGAATCGGCCCATACCCGCTCCACGGGCACCTGCATCATTTCACCGTGTAGACTTAAAAACTCCGCCGTGTTCGGTTGCGCTCCATCCAAGCGCCACAAACGCGCTGGCCGCTGGCGCAGGAATGTTTCCTGCGTAACCCATTTACAGAGTGCCGTGGTCTTGCCGACACCGGGCGCGCCCACCATTACACGGGCCGGCAAGCCGGGCTGTTCGGCTCGCGTAGCAAACCGTTGCCATTGGTCCACCAAAACTTCGCGGACCAGCTCCATTTCCTCGATCAGATTCCGCGGCCGCGTACCGCCCAGATGCTCCTGCAATTGTCCGGCCAACATTTCGGCGTGTTGGGGCAACAATCCCATTTCCAATAATACCTGCACACAGGCGGGTGCCTCTGAAGCGGCCTGCGGAGCACCCACGTTTTGCATCATCTGGATGATATTGGGCGGAAGCGGTTCGGAGGAATCTGCCCCCTGCAGGGCGCCCTCGAGTTGATGCACTTTGGTGGTTAAAAGCTGAAGAACATTTTCCTGAGCCGACGGCGGCTCGGGTGCCGTGGCGAGCACTTCCACGCGGGCTTTGGACCACAATCGCTTGACACCATCGGCATGCACGGGGCGCACATTAAGGATCACCGCATCGGGGCCGACCTGTGTTTGCACCTGTTCCAAGGCTTCCTGGGCTGTATCGGCAATGATTTTAATGGTGTTCATGCGCGGAACAAAAACCGGCGGCACCAACCGTGCCTATTGAAGGGAGGGCACGGCGCCGGTGGGTACAATCTCGATTTTGGGCGGCAACTCCTCGTAACTGAGGAACGCCAACTCGGGGAACTTCGCCGCAAAGAACCGGCGTAGTCCAGCACGAACCATGGACGAACACACGACTACCGGTGCCTGGCCTTCGGCGATCATGGGTTGGATGAACTGGTTTAGGTGATGGGATAGGTGCTCGGCAATCTTCGGGTCGATCAACAGCACGGTCTCTGTCTGCGAAGGTCGGATGCCTTTCACTAATTCCTCCTCCAGCCACGGATCAAGCGTAATGGCCGGCAGGTTACCGTTTTCGTCCTGATACCCTTTGACCACCTGCGAGCCGATCGCTTTGCGTGCCTGTTCGCTAAGCTCGTCGGGGTTCTTAGTCGCCGCTGCATAATCGGCCACGCGCTCCAGAATCCCAACGAGGTTGCGGATGGAAACGCCTTCGGCCAACAGATTTTGTAGCACCCGCTGTACTTGCCCCACCGAGAGAAGATTGGGCACCAATTCATTGACCAATGCGGGGTTTTGATCCTTGAGATTATCCAGCAACACCTGCACATCCTGACGACTGAGAATCTGGTAGCAGGTGCGTTTAATTGTCTCGCCAAAGTGCGTGACCATCACCGAGGCGGCATCCACCACTGTGTAGCCGGCCAGCTCCGCATTCTTGCGTTCCACATCAGTGATCCATGTGGCCGGCAGGCCAAACACCGGTTCAGTCGTTTGCACGCCGGGCAACACCTCTGTGCTGTTATTGGTATTCATCGCCAACCAATAGCCGGGCATTACTTCGCCCGTGGCAATCAATTGGCCACGGAAAATAAACCGGTATTCGTTCGGCTGCAGCTCGAGGTTATCGCGCAAACGCACTGCCGGAATAATAAAACCCATTTCCTGCACAAACGTCCGGCGTACGCCGGTCACGCGTTCCAGCAAATCACCGCCCTTTTTAGGATCCGCCAGAGATAAGAGGCCGTAGCCCAACTCAATTTGCAGGGTATCAAGGTGCAACAGCTCCTCCATTTTCTCCGGACCACCGGGCCGTCCGTCCTCGGGCCCATCCCCATCGCCTTCATTGCCGCCTTCAGGCGACCCGCCGCTATCTATATCCGGCCCCACCGGGCGTTCGACCAGCAGACCACGGGATTCAAAGTGTCGGTACATGAACCCGAACAATATGCCCATGCACAGAAACGGAAACCAGGGAAGGATGCTCGTTACCAGCGAGAACAACGCCAGCATCAACATGGAAAAAGACAACACCTTCAGCACTTTCGGCTGTAGGAAAAGTTGCTGTGTGAGTGTTGCTCCAAGACTTTCTTTCTCAGCGGAACGAGTCACCAGAATACCGGCAGCAGTGGAGATCACCAACGCTGGGATTTGTGACACCAGTCCGTCACCAATACTGAGGATGGTATAGGTCTGCAGAGCCTGCGACACCTCCATGTTGCGCTGCAACACACCAATGCCGATGCCACCAATGATATTGACCAGCGTGATGATAATACCGGCAATTGCATCACCTCGCACAAATTTGCTGGCACCATCCATGGAGCCGTAAAAATCCGTTTCCTTGGAAAGAGCATCCCGCCGTTTGCGTGCCTGATCTTCCTTGATCAAACCGGCATTCAATTCGGCATCAATCGCCATCTGCTTACCGGGCATGGCATCCAAGGTAAAGCGAGCGGCCACTTCCGCGATCCGGCCGGCACCCTTGGTGATGACCACAAAGTTGATGACCGTGAGAATGATGAAGACCACAAAGCCTACCACATAATTATTCTGCACCACCACTTCACCAAATTTCTGAATGATCTGCCCCGCTTGAGCCTCGCCCAAAATCAGTCGGGTAGTAGCAATATTTAAACCCAACCTGAAGAGCGTGACAATGAGCAGCAGCGTGGGAAAGCTAGTAAATTCTGAGGGGTCGCGGATGTAAATGATGACCAGCATCACCAGCAGTCCCGACGAAATGCTCATTGCGAGCATCATGTCCAGCATCCACGGCCGCATCGGCAAAATCATGCACATCAACACGCCAAACACGAAAGCCACGAGACCAATCTCGGACCAACGCGATGCAGGTTGGGCGGCCGGCGTATTCATTTGCGCGCACGCCCTCCTCTCGGGCGGGAGCCCAATGACGTTTCCATGACCATGGTTTGAAAATCCATACGCATCCTTGCTGGATGCCTAAAACAGAGCACTTCCGATGCCAGCGACTGCTCAGAAAAGGCTGTTTTTAATGTTATTTTACCTAAAAAATGACTCATGACATCACCTGTTGGCCGCGTGTGTAGTACTTGTACCGATGCGTGCGGTAGACGTAAGCGAGAATTTCGGCCACCGCCGAATACAAATCCGGAATAATCTCCTGACCGACCTTGCAGTTCTTGAAAAGTAACCGTGCCACTGGCTTATTTTCCACCATTGGCACTTCGTGCTTACGCGCAATCTCCCGAATACGCAGGGCGTTGTAACGGGCGCCTTTGGCCACTACTCGCGGGGCTCCCATGGCTTCACGGTCGTACTTCAGAGCAATCGCCAAGTGAGTCGGGTTAGTGACAATCACATCCGCCTGCGGCACCTCGGTGTTCAGTGTTTCCATCAGCATTTGCCGACGTCGGCGGCGTTGTTCGCCCTTCACCTGCTGGTTACCATCCACCTGCTTATGCTCGTCCTTTACTTCCTGCTTGGTCATTTTGCTGTCTTCTTCGTTCTTCCATTGCTGATACGCATAATCGACTGCCGCAATCACAACCATGCCGGCAATCACCCGCAAGGCCACGTCCTGTGCGGTTTGGCCCATGAACGCCAACAAATGCATCAAGTCCGTCGCCGTATAAAAAACCGGGTCATTCAAGACCTGCTTCAGCACCGGATACGTAAACCCAAAGATCACCACAAACTTCATCAGGCTCACCACCAGCTTGGCGAGGGATTGACTGCTGAAGATGCGTTTGAATCCACTTATAGGATTGAGCTTGCTGAACTTCGGCTCAATAGCCTTAGGTGAGGCTCGGAACTGGCTTTGAGTTCCGGACCCAATCAAGCCGCCCAACACGCCGGTAGCCATTACCGGCAGGATCAAAGTGCCTGCCGTCACCATGAAATGCCCGAAATGCCCCTGAAACGCCTCGTAATTCATCTGCATCGTACCCAGGCGTTGGAAGGTACCGATCATATAAACCCGAAAGGTCTCCACCATTTTGGGCGCCATCACCGTAAGAATCAGTAGCGCGGCCAACAGCAACACCAGTGTTTGTACCTCCTGACTGCGCGCGAATTGACCGGACTCCATTAGCTCCTGGAGCTTCTTGGGTGTCGGCATTTCCGTCTTTTCCTGGCCAGACTCACTTTCCGCCATACTATGCGCCTCCTCCCAACAATTTAGTGACCATCACAAAATCATTCGGCAAATGTTTGAGATAATTGGAAATCTCACGCGCCGCCAAAGACATCGTAAACCCGAACAAAAACACGCCCACCAGAATCCGGACCGAAAAACTTTCCACAAACACATTCATCGTCGGTATCGCGCGAGCCAGCACCATCATCAGAAGATTGATTACAATCCCCACCGCAATGATTGGGGCTGCAATCCGTACCGCCACCACAAACGTGCGACCGCACAGCATCGTGACATGATCAAACAACGCATTGCTCAACGTGCCGCCGCCAATAGGTAGCGCACCGTAGGATTGCTGAAAGCCCACCAATAACTCGAAATGGATATCCAGTGAAAACAACAACATCACCGTCATCATCTGGAGAATCACCGAGGGCGTGGACGAAGGCGTTGTTTCCCCAGGGGCAATTAGACTCGAAAGCTGCAGGCCCAATTCCGTACCGATGTAATGGCCGGCCAAGCCCACAGAAAAAAGCACAAGCCGCACCACCCCACCCAATAGTAGTCCATAGCACACCTCCTGCGCCACCAACCCCACTGCGCCAATCATATCACCGGAAGACACCTCGGGCGGCAGCTCCACGCCGGGCATCGTCAGCAACGCCAAAAACCCAGCAATTGCCAATCGCAGGCGAATCGGCATGGCGGCCGCCGAAAAGATCGGGAATACCGCCAGCATTGCGCCAGCGCGCACGAACACCAGAAACCAGGTTAGAAACAAAACCTCCATGCGGCCTTTCCTGCGCTACATCACCATGGAGGGGATTTTCTCAAAGATTCCCTTAGTATAATCCATCAGCGTACGCACCATCCACGGCATTATGAAAAACAGTAGCGCACTCACCGCCAGCGCCTTAGGCACGAAGGTAAGTGTTTGCTCCTGCAGCGAGGTCACCGCCTGGAAGAGGCTTACCAGCAGCCCGACCGTCATTCCCATCAGCAGCAGCGGCGTGGCTAACATCATGATGTGCGCCATCAAGCCTTTCATCAATTCGACAACATAATCCGGACTCATCGTTTTACCTTTCTCTCGTCATGCCCTAAAGCTCATGGCGAGAGACTGAACAACCAGCGTCCAACCATCCACGAGAACAAAGAGCAAAATCTTCAACGGCATAGAAATCGTAACCGGCGGCAGGAACAACAGCCCCAGACTCATCAGCACAATCGCCACAACAAAATCGATCAGAATAAATGGGATAAACAACAAGAACCCCATCTGAAATCCCGTGCGCAGTTCGCTTAGGATAAAGCCCGGCACCACCACGCTCATTGGCAGATCCTCCACCTTGGTAGGCCCCATCTTGGCCAAGCCCACAAAAAACTCTACGTCCTTTGGGCGCGCCTGCCGAAGCATGAAATCTTTCGCGTGCCCTTTCGCATTATCCAACGCCTCCGTCCCCGTAATGGCACCTGCAGAATAGGGCTTGATGGCATCGGCATCGACGCGCTGATACACTGGCTGCATTATGAAGAACGTCATGAACAACGCAAAGCCCACCATGATCTGATTGGCAGGCACCCCCTGCAACGAGAGCGCATTGCGCAGGAAGGAAAACACAATGATGATCCGCGTAAAACAGGTCATCAACATCACTAGCGAGGGGGCTACCGCCAGCAGCGTGATGATAAACAGCACGCGAATTGCCGTATCAATGCGCTGCGGTTCCTCTGGCATGTTCATGCCGATGTTCAGGTTAAAGCCGTTGGTGTTGCCCCCGGCCGCCTGGGCAAATAGCCCATTGACCGAGAACAGCAACACCAACGCCAAAAGCCAACCCCAACGGGAACGCGGACGATCAACCACCGGTTTTTTTGTGTTCGTCGTGGTGTTCATCACTTGCGCTCCAGCAGGGTTTTAAGTTTACCGGCAAAACTGCCGGGGGAAAATTTCTCCGCTGTCTCGTCCAATTCCTCGGTAGTGTCCTCTTCCAGTTTCTCCAAATCGGTGAGGTAGTTTGTGCCAGCAGGTGAATCAGCAATCAGAAAACGTTTGGATCCGTACTCCACCACGTGTAATGCGTGACGCGAACCTAGTGACCGGGTTTCAATCACACTCAAATGCGAAGACTGTGCTGGCACCAATCCGAATAAACGGCTCTTGCGAAACCACCAAGCGCCTCCAAGCAGAATTGCCATCACAATCATCAGCGCCCCCACGATTCGGATCATTACCTCGGTAAGACTCACCGGCTCCGGCTCGATTACCTCGCGATCACCGGTATCCACTCCGTAAATCTTGCGGGAAGCCGCCGATTCCAGCCGTGCCTTTTCTTTGGTAGATTCGGCAGCTTCAGAGGGAGAAACGACTTCTGCCGAAGCCTCCGGCGCAGCCTTCTTATCCGCCATCAGGAAACCCGGCCCAGCCCAAAGCCAAGCGAAAGTGAGAATCAGCAGCCATCCTTGGCGTTTCAATTGTTCTTTCATAAATCAACCCTCTCGGGGCGCATTCCGTTGCTGTCGGCCCACCGCCTTCCGTGGCGGCAAAAAATGCCAACACCCTGAATGAAGCACATAACGTGCCATATCAGGGACAGATGAAAGAACTCGGCTGAATCAAAAAACAGCCGTTTTCAGCGATTTTTTGGTGAAAACCGCTTTTTTAAGGTTTAGCGATAATCTCCTTAACTCGAATACCGAAGTTATCCTCGGCCACCACCACTTCTCCGCGGGCTACGAGCTTTTGATTCACGTACACATCCACATTAGCGTTCGCGGGTTTATCCAGTTGCACCACGGACCCAAGGTCCAGGTTCAACAGCTCTTGCATGGTCATCTTACAGTTACCCAGTTCGGCAGTTAGCTTCACAGGCACGTCGAGGAGGAAATCCAAATTCTGCACGTCGTTGCCGCCATCCGGCGCGGCGGACGCCGGTTCTGCTGCAGGCGGTTCGGCCACGGCGGTCGCTTCGCCGCCCTCCGGGTTTGGGGTCGTCTCCTGAATATCTTCTTCAGCCATAGTATATGTCTCCGTTAGAATTTAAAATGTTCGTTGATTTGTACGGCGGCCTTTTGATCCAGACTGCCTAGGCGCCCGGTATATTTGGGATGGCCAGCCAGTTGCACTTCCACCTGCCCCAATCGTTTAGGATCCAGCGGAATGATGTCGCCCGGTTTTAGGTGGAGCAAATCGCGGGCCGTAATACTCAGGTCGGTCCACTGCGCGCTCACAGGCACCTTCACATGATTGTAGGCCGGGTTCCAATCCGCCTGCGCGATCCGATGCTCTTCCTCATCCTCATCCGTATCCGCGTGGGCGGCGGTTTGTTGGGCGAGGTTGCTCAAGAGCGGATCCAGACCGCGCACCGGCAACAGCATTTGGATTTGATCCATACAATCGCCAACATCGGCATTGATGGAGATGTGATAAAATGTTTCATCATCCCCGTACACGGGAACGTGCAAGGGATCCTCTTCGTGGCCCAACAAGGTTACGCGCAGAGGTTCCTCAAATTTCCAATACTTGGCCCACTCACGCATGGTGAGCTGGGCTACTTGATCGATCATGGCCGATTCCACCTCGCGAATGACGCGATCGGGGTTCACGGCAAAGCCTTTACCACCCAGCATGCGATCGGCCATGGTAAGCCCCAGGTGCTTGGAAATATCCATGGCGCCAATGGCGTCCAGCGGCTGAATTCGAAACAGGATCAAGTGCCGTTTGGCAGGGAAATCCTTGGCGTAACGCTGGAGATCCACGATCTCCAGTGAGGATTGCTCCATGCCAAATTCAGTTCTTAAAAACAGGGATAAACGAGCGGCCAATGAACGGATGAGCACCTCGTTTAACTGCCGAAAACGATGGACTTCCGTGGAGGAGAGCGCCGCTTTTTTACCAACGGTAAAAGCGTGTACCACGCTAGCCGGCAATTCGGTTTGGCTACCATTAGGCCGATGAATCCGGATTGATTGCTCAGGCGCCCCGCTTTCGGCGGCCGGTTCCCCTTCGGCCGTGGGATCCTCAGCAAAAGCTGTTCGCAACCCGCTCAATGGAACGGTGAGATCCTTAAACAAAGTTGCGTGTTGATGATCCATGGGCTGAGGCATGTGGGTTTATTGCATGATCCATTTGGTGAAGATCACACTTTTTATGGGATGCTTGTCGCCAATGATATACTGGTACCGTCGTTTGATATCATTTTTGATCCGGTTCTTAGTACTGGGCATGGAAAGCGACTGAACATCTTCATTAGACAGGACATCCATAGTTGTCGCCTGAAGCTGCTTGGTCTTGCTTTCCACCGCCTTGGGAAAGCCAGTATCCTTTTCGTCTTCGCGCAGCAGGAATATTTCCACTAGTATATAACGGGTGCCACCAGAGTTGGCGGGGTTCACCACGATGCTTTCACCTTCGGGCACGATGGCCACCGGTTTCTTGGGGTCGTCAGGCTCGGCGGTGGGGTCAGCGGTTTCATCGGCGTCTTCTTTCTTCTCATCGCCCTCCCCTTTCTTCTCATCGCCGTCTTTCTGAACTTGGGCTTGAGTACCATTGGTGTCGGAGGCGGCCGCGATTGCCTTTTCAATTTGCATGGGTAGGATGAAAGCCACCATGACTCCAACGCCAGCCACGGTAACGACGGCGGAGAGTAGCATAGGCATGAGTACGCTCGGGGCCTTGGGTTCCTGAATGGGAGCCTCCTCTACAGCCTCGGCGCCGGCCTCTACGGCCTCGGTTGCCTCAGCGTTTTGTTCCTGGTTTTGTGCTTCTTCGTCAGCCATTTTAGGATTCCTCTTCGTTGGTTAAATTATCTGTTTTAACGCTTGAGC
>WTHG01000450.1 GCA_011523245.1 Verrucomicrobiales bacterium
CTTTATGGGAACGGACGCAGCCTGGCGTTGGCGGCGCGGGGTAGAGGATACGTATCACTATCGATTCTGGGGACAAGTTGTGCGTTGGATGGCGCATAAGCGCAAAATGGCTCAAGGGCAGGGCATGCGTCTGACGTACAGTCCGGAAAACCCAAAGGTGGGTGACGAGGTATATCTACAGGCAACAATGTTGGATCTTTCAGGGGACAATTTGAACGCGGTTCTGCGCGCGGGTTTGAAGGAACCGAATGGTAAAACGCGCAATTTGGAATTCACCGCGCTAGAAGGCGGGTGGGGTGTCTTCCAGGCGCGCATGAAAATGCAGAATGGCGGACTGCATCAGCTAACCATCTATAATCCTAACGGTAAACAGAAATTGGAGACGGAAATTAATGTGGAGAAGATAACTCGGGAAATGCTGGGCCAACCGGCCAATTTGAAGGTGATGCGCGAAATCGCTGAACGCACCGGCGGTCAGTCCGGCAGACCGGCTGATTTGCAAAAGTTGATCGGGGCAATAAGTTTAGTGGCAGAAAACGAGGTAATTGAGGAGCGTTTCCGTCTATGGAGTAATGCTTGGTGGGGAGGCGGGATTGTCTTCCTGCTTGCAGTTTACTGGGTAACTCGTAAAGTGTTGGGGTTAATTTAAGGAAAACGGAGGAAAAAATGGCTGAAAAGAGCGTTTTTCAAGTGGATTTGCCTGAAGGCTTGAGGAAAAAGCTGTCGTCATTGCAGCGCAAATTGTTCGTGGTCGATACGGCCATCGCACTCAGCGGTCTGATTGCCGGATTGGTAGTGAGTTGGATGTTGGTGTATTTCTCAGACCGATTTTGGGAAACCCCATTCTGGATGCGTGGCCTCTTTGCTCTGGCGGGAGTGGCGGTGGCCATCATGTTTGTTTGGCCGTGGGTGCATCACTGGTTGATTCACCGACGTGATAACCGCGTGCTGGCCGCCATTGTGCAGCGGAAGCACCGTCGGTTAGGGGATCGTTTAGTCAGTGCGGTGGAATTGGCGGATCACGAGCAACGCCCCGAGGATGTCTCCGAAACTTTATGCCGGGCGGCCATTGAACAGATTGACCGCGAGTCCGAGAGATTTTCATTCAATGAAGCAGTCGCGACCCGCAAGCCGTTGATGTATTCGCTGATGGGGATTTTTGTTTTGGCGGGATTATTTTTTACCGTCGATTACACCCCAGATGCCAGCCGGAATGCGCTCAAGCGTTGGGCTATGTCCAGCGAGGAACGCTACACCTTTGTGGAGGAAGGTGGTCTTCGCGTGGACGGTCGTAAAGATGTGGATGGTATATTTTATGTGCCGCGTGGAGAGGAGTTTGCCCTCCAATCCAAATACGCATTTGCTGATGCGGGAAGTCAGCAACCGTTTTGGAAGGTGTTGGAACGGCAATGGAAAGCCACGAGTGCTTCGGCCGCCCGTGCGGATGATTTTTTGCGGGCCGAATTGAATGTGCAAACCGATTTGGCGAACACTTTCGAGGCCCTGCTTCCTGATCCCTCTCAAGCCGTGCTTTCGAGCGGGAAAGAACGCGAGACAGCCGCCATGGATAATGGTGATGTGAGCTATCAGATTCCGGGCCGCACTAAGAAATTGGAGTTGTCCCTGCGCATGGGGGACACTAAGCGCACCGTGACGATTCGGCCGGTGGCCCGACCAAATGTGGAATTGCCCATGGCCACGGTGAGATTCCCGGACTACTTGCAATATGAGGAGGCGGACCGTGAAGTGCTTGGTGCGGTATTCCCATACCTTGAAGGCAGCCAAGTCCAGTTTTCCGCCCAAGCCACCCGCGAATTGAATCAGGTTAAACTGAAGCCCGTGCCCAATATTGGGGGCGAAATCGAGCCGGTTCAGTTGGAGGTGAATGGGAATCAATTCAAGACGCGATTCCTGGAACTGGATGACTATCGGGAATTGGGATTTACTTGGCGCGATGCTTTTGGGATCGATGGGGCACAACCTTGGAAACTTTCATTGGAACGTCAGCCAGATAATCCGCCGCATCGTGTGGATTGCCCGGGGCAAGCTCCGGTCGTGGCCATCCTGTTGGAGGAGGTGTTGGATATCCGAATGATGGCCGAGGATGATTACGGATTGAAGGTGCTTTCCGCTGAATGGGAAGCCTTTCGCCGTGGAGAAACCAATCGGCTGGCGAATGGCACCACTGTGCTGCGGGAGTTCGAGCCGCGCAATTTGTCCGGCGATTCTACCTATCTTTTTGATCCGCGCAAACTCGAGTTGCAGGAAGGTATGATGGTGAATATCTACGCCGCGGCGCAGGATTATTACCGCAGTGAGCGCACTAGCCGCTCGTTGCCGTTTCAGGTGTACATCCTGAGCCCGGAAGAGCACGCCCAGATCATTCAGCAGAATTTTGAAAGCAAGATGGCGGAGCTCGATGACCTCGTTCGCCGGCAGGAAAACCTCCTCGAGGCCACGCGTGAGACCCAGCAAAAAGACGCTGAGCAAATGAAAAGTGATCTCACCGATAAACAAATCGGCCGGCAGGAACAAGAACAACGGGACATAGCCGATAAACTCACGGAATTGGCTGACGATCTGGAAGAGCTTTCGAAGGAGGCCCTGAAGAACAAGGAAATGGATCCCAATGACCTAGCCAAGATGGCCAAAGCTCAGCAGCAAATGCAGAACTTGTCTCAGCAGGAAATGCAACAGGCCCAACAGGCTTTGGCTCAAGCCCAGCAATCCCAGCAAAATCAGCAGGAACGCAAAGACAATCTCGAGAAAGCTGAGCAGAAGGAAAAAGAGGCCCTCGATAAAATGAAGGAGATGCAGGAGGACGCCAATGAAAGCGTGCAGGATATGTACGCCAACACCCTGGTGTTGCGCCTGCGCAAGATCGCGGAGTTTGAAGAAAAGCTTGCAAAGGATTTTATGGAAAATATAGGCCGCCTCATTGGCCGTAACATTACGAGTCTTGATGAAGATCTCCGAAAAATGATTAACAACGCCTACGGTTATCAAGAGTTGAATAGCCAGAAAGCCGCTGAATTACAGGTGGAAATTGCGCGGTTTTATGATGCTACTCAAAGCGAAAAATTTGGCGAAGTCACCAAGTTGATGGCTGAAGTGCAACCCACGGAAAAAATGGATCGCCTGGCCGATTTAACTTTGCGAAACCAAACCAGCCGGGTTATGGGCGCCGCCAAGGAATTGGCCGATCATTTCAACAAATGGGCCGATATTTTGGATCCCAAAAATGACGAGGACGGAGGAGATGGTGGTGAAGGCGGTGAAGGCGGTCAGCTGAACGAGGATTTGATTGAGCGCATGAGAGAACTCCTGCGCCTACGACAGGCCGAGATGGATCTTCGCGAAC
>WTHG01000466.1 GCA_011523245.1 Verrucomicrobiales bacterium
CGGCCTGTTGCCCGCCTTGATCGGTCAGAACCGCCGGTGCCTTAGAGCGCAGGAAACCGTCCAGAAACTGCACGCGATGGCCGGACTGGATGTTCTCGTCGGTTTCGAAAAAGATGATCTTGGTTGCATCGAGATTCTTCTGCAAATCGCGCCGCTTGAGCACTTCATATATCTGGCGGTAACATAGGATGCTCTCACCGGGCACAGCCTTGCCGTGGAAATGCCGGTAGGGATATTCGGTGGCCAAAGGCCGATTGCCGGCCACGATCCGATCGGCCAGTTGTTTCATGCGCTGAAGCTGTTTGTTTTCGTAAAGGTAATTGAGGTCAAAGGTGTCTTCGGCCCGAATCCGATAGGCATCGCGAAACAATTGATGACCGACGCTGTCGAAATTATCCTCATCCATCGGCATGTTTTTACCGATCACATGTTCCTCCGGCAGGACAAACGGTGTAAGCACAATAATCACTTCGCGTTTCACCATCTCCTGTTTTTTACTGCGAAACATCCCTCCAAGAATCGGCAAATCACCGAGTAGAGGAACTTTTTCAACCTTTGCCTGCTTGTCTTTTGCAATCAACCCACCAATGATAAATGGGGTGTTATTGGAGACACGCGCATAAGTTTTCACTTCACGCTTAGAGATAGTGGGCGCACTCGCCAAAACAGTTACCCCCCCAGCACCGCCCATTACTTTGACATCGGCATCAGGTACCTTGGCTGTCACTTCTGCATTCACCTGCAAACTTACCTCCTCACCATTACTACTCACCCGAGGCCTCAAGGTAAGTGAAATACCTGCTTTCTTAACTTCGAACGTCGTGCGCTGATAATTATTCCCCGGGGCATACGAGGTATTGGCAACCGGAATATCCTCCGAAACATTAATGTAAGCCATCCGATTATCCAGAGCCAACACACTCGGACGCGACAAAACCTCGGCCTCCCCTTCAGCTACCAAAGCTTTGACCTGTGCGTTAATGCTATGAAAAATACTTTTGGTAGTGAGGTTCAAAGCCTCAGTGGAAGTGGAGGCAGGATATTTCAAAGTTCCAATGGTCAAACCGCTGGTATGGTCCGTAATGGTGTTTCCTCCTCCGTTACCTGAACGCGTCCATTGAACACCCATTTCTTGGAGTGCCGTTGAGGAAATTTCCAATACCATTGCCTCAATGATGATCTGACGAGCAGGCAGATCCACGTGTTTCTCTAGTGCCGAAAGCACGCCACTCAGTTGTGCAGGATCATTTTCGTTGTGGAACACCACCAGTTCGTTAACCGGATCAGTCTCGGTTTGGGGAAACTTTTCCTCGGCCTTGGGGACGGTCTCGAGATTGGTCGTCCCGGGCAATGCAACCACGACTGGCAACCGAGCGGGGTCCACGGCCGCATCGGGTTTGCCGATGGTTACGCCGTGCAACGCGAGCATTTGCACGGCACGTGCTGGATCGATATAGCTCAAGGAAATCCGTTTCGAGGCGATTACGACATTGGTGTTGGTCGTGCTGGCACCGGGCAGGTTGGAGAGTTCGCTCAGGGCATTCTTTAACCATGGCTTCACGCGGTTGCCCGTTATCGGCGCAACCGGTTGGGCCTTGGCCAGAGCAGCGGCGGCAAGAATGACGGCCAGCACAATGGCCTTGAGGTGACTGCGGTTGATCCTATTTTTCATCGGTTGATTTCTCCTGGGATTCCTTGGCGCCCTCGAACATGCCAGGGAAGAAGGCCTGCACGACTTTCTTCACCGGTGATTTACGCTCGGTTTTCTTGGGTTGATCCTCGGCTTTCTTACGTCGTGCTTCCTTCCAGCTGTCTTTAATGCGATCAGCTTGTTGCTTTAATCCCTTCTCTAACTGCTCACGAAGATCAAGTCGCACATCGAGCAACGGTTCAATGACGTGACGTTCGATCTCGTACACGAGCGAATCGGCCTCGGCGGTGACGGTGGTAGAGCGGCTGGTGACCTTGAAGATGGAGCCTTCGCCAAAATGTTGACCGGCCCGCAGTGTTTCTACCTTCATCTCGCCTTGCCCACGCACGTTGATGGAACTAGCGAGGAGGCCTTCCACGCAAATGAACATCGAATCCCCAGCATCGCCCTGCGCATAGAGCGTCTCGCCCTCGGCCAGATCCCGCTTGCGCATCTCACGAAACACCGCGGCAAACTCAGCGGCGTTGAGCTTGCGGAAGAGTTCCGTGCGCGTGAGAAGCTGGTACAGATCCTCGTCGAGTGAGGCATCCAGTGCGCGGCGTTCGCGACGTTGCAGGAAGATCTCCTCCTTGGCATGCGCCGGGGTGATGCCGGAATGAATGAGATGCTCGAGCACACTACGGTTCACCACGTGACGGGCTTCGTTCGGGGAAATCTTCGCGGGCAGAATAAAGAAGCGGACCTCATATTCCGCCCCTTCCAAGGTGGAATCCTTGATGCGCACTTCGGCTTCCGGTTCTTCCAGAATTCCTTCGCCATCCGTCACGGCCTTAAGGCCGGCGGTCATCACGCGCAGCACCCGCTCGCTGGGCACCTCGAAATCGATGGTGAAATCGAGATCGATCCGGAAGTGCGGTTTGGGCTCCATGTAGTTGGTGACAATGGTGTCACCCATTTTGCTATTGGGCACAACGACCATGTTATTGCGCGTGGTTCGCAGCCGAGTGGTGCGCCAATTGATCTCGATGACTTCGGCGATGATATGGGTCTCAACACGGTTCTGGTGAATCATCAACCAGTCACCGATCTTGAAGGGCCGTTCAACGTGGATGGCCAACCCCATGAACAAATCGAGAATCACGGTGCGCAACGCGAGCCCAATGATTACGCCCAGTACGCCGGACGCCGCCAGCATGCTGGTGATATCACGCTGAAAGACGGTGGAGAGGATTGCCAGCACGGCAACGCTGAAGAGGATCATCGCCGTGAGATCGCGCGGCAGCCTCGGCACCGGGCGTTCGGAGAGGCGCCCGATAAAGCCGTCCCAAAAAAGCACGCCGACGAGCCGGTTCATCAAAAACGCCGCGCTTAACCACACGCCAATCTGCACGCCGTACTCGACGAGATTGCGCGTGAGGAAGCTCGCGTTTTCGAGAAACCGGTCGACCAACTCCTGGCGATTAAATAACGCCAAGAGAAACGCCGCGAACACCGCCGCGGGCAGCCAGATCCGTGTCAGTACGCTCATTCCCTGTCAAGCCAACGCAAAAGGGGGCGTTACGCTGACAGAGTGATATGGGTTTTCCTCCTTAAAAACCGCCCATTTATGCGCAAAAAACTGCGAAAAAGCAATCGTTTTCAGTGCAAAAAGCGGGTGATTCTGCCGTTTATTACGGCAATTGAACCGACGAACGGGTTATGAAC
>WTHG01000201.1 GCA_011523245.1 Verrucomicrobiales bacterium
GCCTCGACGCATGTCCATGAATTGGACGTTGCCTGCACGGAAAACGTGAATGCCTTTGTCGAGTGGCTCAAAGCGCTCAATCCACAGTTGGATGTCTTGGTGAACAACGCCGGCGGCGCGCACGGGATCGACACGGTGGCCGAGGGCAAGGACGCCGATTGGGAGGCGATGGTGCAGTCGAACTTCCTCGGACTCATGCGCGTGACGCGTGCGTGTCTACCGCTCATGACGGATAATCCCGGAAGCACCATCATCAATATTGGATCGATCGCCGGCCGAGTGGCCTACGAGGGCGGCTCAGTGTATTGCGGTGTGAAGGCGGCCGAGAAACAGATCACCCAATCGCTTCGACTGGAACTCAACGGCACCGGAGTACGCGTGGGTACGTTGGACCCGGGCCTGGCGGAGACAGAGTTTTCCATGGTCCGCTTCAAGGGCGACCAATCCAAATCCGACAAAGTGTACGAAGGCCTCGATCCACTGGTGGCGGAAGACATCGCCGAGGCAATGATCTGGATGGCCACCCGCCCACCGCACGTGTGCATCGATGAGATTTTGATCAAATGCACCGCCCAAGCCGCCGTCCATAAGACCCACCGAGTGACTAACTAATATGAAAAAACTAATCCCTCTCCTACTTCTTTCACTAACGTGGAATTCCCTCGCCCGGCCACCGGTTTCGCCGGTGCGGGTGGTGATGAATGGCTTTGTAGCGGATAATGTCATTGCCGGCAGTGTGACGGCCGTGGCGACCCAGTCGGACATCCTCAGCCTCGAGACAACCGGCTTTGCTAATCTGGAAAAGAAAAAAACGATGCCGCCGGATGCGCTATTTTGGATCGCCAGTATGACCAAGCCGATGGCGGCGGTGTGCGTGCTGCAGTTGCATGAGTCGGGTAAATTATCGATTGAGGACCCGGTTGAAAAACATCTGCCGGAGTTTGCCGGGCAATGGATGATTGAATCGCGTGCGAAAGGCAAACTCACGCTCAAGAAACCAGCACGAGCCATCACCATTCGCGATCTGCTCACCCACACCAGCGGCCTGCCCAATACCAACTCGCCCCGGCCGGAGAGCACCTTGGCTGAGTTGGTGATGAGCTATTCCAAAACACCGCTGCAGTTTGAACCGGGCAGTCGCTGGAGTTACAGCAACGCCGGCATCAACGTGCTCGGCCGCATCGTGGAGGTCGTCAGCGACACGCCATTTGCCGAGTACCTGCAGACGCATGTACTCGATCCATGTGGCATGAAGGACACGACCTTTTGGCCTTCTCCCGCGCAAGCCAAACGCATCGCCTCCAGTTACCGGCCGGATTCAAACGGCAAACTGCAGCCGGTGGACGTGTACTTTCTCAAGGGTGGCCTCTCCAACCGCAAGCGCACGCCCTACCCCGCCGGCGGCCTGTACTCCACCGCGGCCGATGTGGTGGCGTTTTATCAAATGATGCTCAACGGCGGCACCTTCAAGGGCAAACAAGTGTTGCAGAAAAAAACCGTGGCACTAATGACGCGTACGCAAACCGGCGACATTAAAACTGGCTTTGTCGACGGCATGAGCTGGGGGCTCGGCTTTCAGGTGGTGAAGTCGCCGATGGGCGTAACCGAAACGCTTTCGGCCGGTACCTACGGGCACGGCGGCGCGTATGCCACGCAAAGCTGGGCGGATCCTAAGACCGGCCGCATCGTGGTGCTGATGATCCAGCGCGCCGGTTTCCGAAACGGCGACAACTCGCCCGTGCGCAAGGCGTTTCAGGAAGCCGTGCAAAAACAGTTTGAGCGTTGATGGACGCTGCGAACGCACGCTTCGGCGGCATCGCCCGCCTGTACGGCAACGAGGGCCTAGCCAAATTGCGCGCCGCGCACGTAGCGGTCATCGGCGTGGGCGGCGTGGGCTCGTGGAGCGCCGAGGCACTGGCCCGCTCGGGCATTGGCAGCCTCACCCTCGTGGATCTGGACGAAGTGTGCATCACCAACACCAACCGGCAAATCCATGCCTTGGAAGGCAGCCTTGGCAAAGCGAAAGTCGAGGAACTCGCCGCGCGTATCGGCCGCATCAACCCCGATTGTATCGTGCACGTGCGCCCCGAATTTTTCACCGCCCAAACCGCCGATGCCATACTTCGTGACGGCTTTGATTACCTCATCGACGCCATTGACGGCCTCACCAACAAATGTCTTCTGCTCGATGAATGCCGAAAACGGGAAATCCCGATCATCACCTGCGGCGCCGCCGGCGGCCGGCGCGATGGCACGGCCGTGCGGGTGACCGACCTCACCCGTGCCAAGTACGACAAGCTGCTTTTCAAGGTGCGCAAGCAATTGCGGCAAAAACACAGCTTCCCGCGCGGCACCAAAAAATGGCAGCTCCCCTGTGTCTACTCCGCCGAGCCCGTGCAATACCCCCAACCCGACGGCACCGTCTGCGAAGCCAAACCCGTCACTGACGGTTCACTAAAACTGGATTGCGAAGCCGGCCTCGGCGCCGCCACTCACGTCACAGCCGCCTTCGGATTAGCCGCCGCAGGATTTGTGGTAAGGGAATTGGTTTAACCTCAGAAGCTAGCGGTGAATCATGGGAGCTTCTTCAGTCGGAGTTTTCGGAACGCCACTTGGCAGCCTTTGCCGTGATCCTGCAGGGCGATGAAGCCTTTCTTGCGGCTCATCTCCATGTCGCGATCCTCCAAGGTGGCAAACGGCACGCCATTGATTTTCTGAACCAACTTCGGACCGCGCGCAATAATCTCCATGGTATTCCAAGCGTTTTCCTTGTAGTGCGCCTGCACCTTTTTGGGATCGGAAAGCTGTTTCACCGTCTTGCTTCCATCCGGTGCGAGTGTGTTGGATTGGCCGGCGGTGGCCATCAAATGGCGTGCTTTTTTCTTGGGATGTTCCTTGGCTAGGAGTGAATGATGCCAGAGCCCCATCTTGGCCTGCTCGGCCACTTCAACCTGATAACCAAAGACCTGCCATTTACCCAAGTCATCACTGCGCACCTGTACGCCTGAGTTACCTTTGTCCCAACGGAACTCGAGCCTTAGAATGAAATTGGCCGGCTGGTCTTTTCGCCAAATCAGCCAGTTCTTTTCCTGAGATTTGCCCGTACACCAAATCTCGCCATCCCGAATTTCCCATGCCTCAGGCTTGCCATCCCAGCCTTGGAAATTGTTGCCGTTAAAAATCGCCGTAAATCCCTTTTCTTCCGCACCCCACACGGCGACCTGAAGAACCAACAAAATGGAAACCAAAACCTTCATTGAATGCAGTCGCCATGGTTGAGCCCAACGCGCGTGCTGACGAGCAAATTATTCGTTACCGAATAAATGCTCAAAGTTGCCTTCGACCTGCTCCGCC
>WTHG01000018.1 GCA_011523245.1 Verrucomicrobiales bacterium
GGAAAACACATACCAGATAGATCAACACAAACGCCGCGCCACCGTTTTCGCCTGTAACGTACGGGAACCGCCAGATGTTACCCAAGCCTACGGCCGAACCGGCAGCGGCCATGATGAAACCGAGCTTGGAGCCCCATTGCCCACGGTCGTCTGAAGAAGCTGAAATGCTCATACAATCCTCCGCCCACAGCGTGGCAGATCATTCCCTATTGAAAAGGGGAAGTTATTCGAATTTCACTTCACTTTCACCCAGCTGCGTTTCTCGGCGGAGTGCTCGACCGCTTCGAGGACTTGCTGGTTTTTCAAGCCATCCTCGAAGGTCGGTTGCACGGACCGGCCTTGGGCGACAGCGTTGATGAAGTCGGCGATGGTGTGCACGAAGGTGTGTTCGTAGCCGATGATGTGCCCGGGCGGCCACCATTGGCCGACGTACGGATGCACACCATCTTTCTGCGTAACGATAATGTCGGCAAATCCCTGACGATCGGCCGGCGTTGTATTGTCGAAAAACTGCAGCCGGTTCATGTCCTCGAAGTTGAATTCCAACGAACCTTTGCTCCCGTTGATCTCGAGGTGAATGTGATTTTTGCGTCCGGTGGCATAGCGAGTGGCCTCAAGGTTGGCGAGGGCGCCATTCTTAAAACGGCCGATGCATTGGGCGGCGTCGTCCACCGTCACGCGGCCCATCTTCTTGGGGTTGTCCGGCAGCGGGCGTTGCTTGATGAAGGTGTGCAATTGGCCGCATACCTCGTCGAATTCCCCGACAAGAAAGCGTGCCAAATCAATGATGTGTGCATGGATATCCCCGTGAGCGCCGCTGCCGGCATGTTGTTTCTGAAGCCGCCACAAACGCGGCATCTTGGGATCGACCAGCCAGCCCTGCGCGTAGCGGGCGTAGTAATGACGAATCTCGCCGACGGCGCCCTCCTCAATTATCTTCTTCGCCTGCGCGATGGCGGGGATGCGGCGGTAGTTGTGGCAGATCATGTGCACGACCTTGGCGCGCTTCACGGCCTGCAACATTTGGCGGCACTCCTTCACATCCAACGCGAGCGGCTTTTCGCAAAGCACGTGCTTGCCCGCCTTGGCCGCGGCGATGGCAATCTCGGCATGGGAATCATTCGGCGTGTTGATGTCGATCACGTCGATCTCCGGATCGGCCACCACCGCCCTCCAATCGTTGACCGCATGATCCCAGCCAAATTGCGCGCGCGCCTTTTCCACCTCGGCGGTGTTCCGCCCGCAAATGGTGTGCAACCGCACATCGCGTTTGAGATCAAAAAAACGCGGCGCCTGTCGCCAAGCGTTGCTGTGAGCCTTGCCCATGAATCGATATCCGATCAGGCCGATGTTTAGAGTTTTCTTTGGCATCATAAAAAACGCGCGACCCTTTCAGGCCGCGCGCAGGGTTAATCTAGGCGCAACCTTACTTCGCCAGCTTGGTCCAGCGGGCGTTGTTCTTGGAGGACTTCACCACGGCCTCAATGAAGGCCATGCCGCGGATACCGTCCTGGATCTTCGGATAATCCAGCGCGGGATCGTCCTTGGCCAGCTTGCGGCGTTCCTGTTTGGCCCGAATGTGGTTGGCGAAGTTTACGTAAATATTTGCAAATGCCTCGAGGTAACCCTCGGGGTGCGAGGCCGGTGTGCGCGTGGCAGCCGCAGCATTGGCGCCGAGATAACCGTTGGCAGTGCGGAACACTTGCATCGGTTGATCGAGCCATTTCACGAGCATGGTGTTGGGCTCGTTCTGGTGCCACTCGATACCGCCGGTTTCGCCGTAAACGCGGATGTTCAGATTGTTCTCTTCGCCCACAGAAATCTGTGAGCTATGCAGGACGCCCTTGGCGCCATTGGTGAAACGCAACAGCACGTTGCCGTCGTCATCGAGCTTGCGGCCCTTCACGAAAGTGGTGATGTCAGCGGCGAGTTCCTTGATCTTCAGGCCGGTGATGTATTCGGCCAAGTTCTCGGCGTGCGTGCCGATATCGCCAATGCAGCCAGCCGCGCCGCTACGTTTGGGGTCAGTGCGCCAGTCGGCCTGTTTTTGGCCACTGGCCTCCAGCCGCGTGGCCAGCCAGCCCTGCGGATATTCCACCACCACCTTACGAATCTTGCCCAGCTTACCGGCGGCAATCATGTCGCGCGCTTCTTTCACCAGCGGATAACCGGTGTAATTGTGCGTGAGGCCGTAGAGGCACTTGGATTTTTTGACCAATTTCTCAAGCGTCTTGGCCTCCTTCAGGTCAAAGGTGGCCGGCTTGTCACTGAGCACGTGAAACCCGTTTTCGAGCGCCATCTGGGCGGGCGGAAAATGCATGTGATTCGGCGTCACGATCGACACAAAATCCATGCGCTCGCCTTCGGGTAATTGGTTCTCCTTCTCGATCATCTCCTGGAACGTGCCGTAGCAGCGCTTGGCCGGCAGGAAGAAATCCTTGCCGCTGGCCTTAGATTTGCGCGGGTTGGAGGAGAAGGCGCCGCAGACCAGCTCGATCTGGCCGTCAATGTTCGCGGCGATGCGATGCACCGCGCCGATAAACGCGCCGCGGCCGCCGCCGACCATTCCGTAACGAATTTTTCTGCTCATGATGATTTAATAAAAAAACGAAAAGTTGGATTGAAACCGGTTGGGCGGTCTTTATATTGGCCGCCCCCCGTCAAGTCAACGGCGATTAAAATGCAGGTTCAGATGCTCAAATCCAAAATTCACCGCGCAGCGGTGACCGACGCCAACGTCAACTACGAGGGTAGCCTCACGGTGGACCGCGCGTTAATGGAGGAAGTGGGGCTGTTGCCCTATGAGCGCGTGCTCTGTGGCAACATGGGCAACGGCGAGCGGTTCGAGACCTATGCTATCCCCGGCGAATCCGGCAGTGGCGCGATCATTCTCAACGGCGCCACCGCGCACTTGGGCAAGACCGGCGACCGGCTGACGATCATGAGTTTTGCCGCCGTGGACGAGGCCGAAATTGCCGGTTGGAAACCGAAAGTGATTGTCTTGGACGAACACAACGCTATCATCGCCCGCCGTTAGGCGTTTTAGCGCCCCAATCACAATCTTAACCGAAAGGCTTTAGCCATGCGTTTTACAGCGGGAGACATCGCTGATCAATTGGGCGGAAAAGTGCTGGGAGACCGCACCATGCCCCTCACCGGTTTTCAGGCCGCCGACCGCGCCCGTGCGGGCGACCTCACCTTCGCCGAAAATCGCACCTTCTTTGAGCGCGCCGAGCAAAGCGCGGCCAGCGCGATCATCGTCGATAAGAATTTCACTTCCGAACGCAAGGTCCTCATCCGTGTCCCCAGCGCCCGACTGGCTTTTGCCAAAGTGGTGCCGCTCTTTTACCC
>WTHG01000073.1 GCA_011523245.1 Verrucomicrobiales bacterium
CTCAAGCACGGCCAATACTGGCGCAACGGCGACACCCAAATGTCCGACGTTTTTCTAAGCATTCTCCACAGTCTTGGGGTTGAGGAGGAGACATTCGCGGACAGCACAAAGACCGCTGCACGCGAGGTGTTCACCAAGGCTTAACCGTGTGGCATAAGTTTTTTGCGGTGCGTACTGTTTTCTTAGTTGTCGTGGCATTAAGCCATGCCCTGCATGCTGATGTACGCCTGCCGCGCTTCTTCAGTGATCATATGATTCTGCAGCAGCAAACCCATGCCGCAATTTGGGGCTGGGCCGATGCGGGAGAGTCTATCGTCATAAAGGCTAGTTGGGGAACCGTGGCTTCGACCAAAGCTGGCAAAGATGGTCAATGGAAATTATTCCTAAAAACTCCTGACCCAGGGATAGGTCATACTCTCCAGGTTAAAGGATCAAACCAGATTCAAATCAACGATGTCGCTGTTGGGGAGGTATGGCTGTGTGCGGGGCAATCGAATATGGGATGGTCTGTAGTCAATTCCTTCGAGGCTGAGAAAGAGAGTGAAGTCGATCTGCCGCAATTGCGCATTTTCAAATCTGCTCGTGAACATTGGCACGAGCCATTGACGGAAAACCGCGATCGTCTGAGTCGCTGGAAACGATGTGATGCTAAGTCCGCAGCAGAGACTTCGGCGGTTGCCTATTATTTTGGAAAGAAACTGCATGAAGAACTCAAGATACCGGTAGGTATCATCCAGCGGGCCTACGCCGGCACGCCAATTGAAGGCTGGATGCCTTGGGACATCCAGAAGGATGACCCTCGTACTCAAGCCCATAGACAACGCCTGATTGATTTCGCCGAACGCCGTCGCCGCAATCAGGGCGAGAGTGCTGAGAAGGCACTCGCGACATATGAAAAGGAGTTGGCAGAGTACAACGCCAAGATCGACGCTGGACAAACCATGAAGAATGCCTTCCGCCAGTTGATGCCACCCACCATCACGCGGCCGGGCAAACTAGGCCATCAACATCCGGCCAATATTTTTAATGCCATGATTCACCCGATTTGCCCCTACGGAATCCGTGGCATCGTTTGGTATCAAGGTGAACGCAACTCAAAGGATGTACCTCAGGCAGTTCATTATCAGAGTCAGTTAATTAAACTCATTGGCTACTACCGCAATTCTTGGCACAAGATGTCCAATGGCAATGTCCCCAAAGATTTCCCTTTTCAGTTCACCCAATTACCAAGCTGGAATCCGCCCCAAACTAACCCCGTTGAAGGATTAGAGGCTAGTTGGGCTGCAAATCGTGAATCCATGCGGCTCGCCAATCGAATGGTTCCTAATACGGCGATGGCTGTGACTATTGATACTGGGGATGCTATCGACTTACATCCAAAGAATAAAAAGCCCATCGGTATTCGCCACGCCTATCTTGCACTTCAACAAACCTACGGGCGTAAAATTCCTGCCTCTGGCCCAGTCCTGAGACGACAGATAATTAAGGGAAATAAGGTGACTCTTGAGTTTGACTCAGTTGGCTCGGGCTTGGTGTCCGCCCGGGCGGGAGCACTCGATGCCTTTGCAATCTCAGGCAAAGATGGCAAATGGCATTGGGCAAAAGCTGAAATCAAGGGAGACAATATTGTAGTTTATTCAACAGAAGTCACGAAGCCTGTAGCTATCCGATACGCTTGGGCTATGAACCCCTCACGACGAAACCTGCTTTACAATCGTGAAGGCTTCCCCGCATCCCCATTCCGAACAGATAACGAGCCACTTTTTGATCCTGAAGCTGAATTGGTAACCGTACTAAAACCAGACAAGCCGAAGGGATACAAGTCGGTCGACTGGAAGCGTCCGCCGATGCACCCCTAGCTTCTTGTTATTCATATCTCGGCATGCTAATCCAAGGGCATGCCTTTTCATTTCTTTGTCCTGCTTTGTATCACCGTGTTCACCGTTTCAGCGAAGGACAGACCTAACGTCATTTACATCCTGGCAGACGATCTCGGTTATGGTGATCTGTCTCATGCTGGAGGCAAGGCTGCCACGCCGCATTGTGACCGGTTGGCGCGTGAGGGCATGCGCTTTACTGACGCACACACTACGTCGTCCGTTTGTACCCCCACGCGCTATGGAATTCTCACCGGCCGTTACAACTGGCGTAGTACACTGAAGAAGAGTGTACTCTGGGGCTTGTCCGAACCGCTCATTGAAAAGCAACGCCTAACCGTGCCCGGTTTCCTGCGGCAACAGGGGTATCATACGGCGGTGGTCGGTAAATGGCACCTTGGGCTCGGTTGGCAGATGTTGCCCAATGGTGAAAAACGGAAGCCCAAAACCGGCGCGCCCAAGGGCGACGGTTGGCAGATTGATTACGACAAAAAAGTCACCGGCGGCCCATTGGCGATCGGTTTTAATGAATCCTACATCATTCCCGCGTCGCTTGATATGTTTCCGTATCTGTATTTGAAAAACGACAAGCCCACTGCTTGGGCTAACACCACCAAAGCCTTCCATCGGCCTGGCCCGGCAGCAGAGGATTTTGAAGCGGTCAATTGTCTCATCGATTTCGCCCGGGAAAGCCGCACGTACATCGCCTCGAGAGCGGAAAGCAAGAAGCCCTTCTTTCTGTACGTGCCGCTCACCAGCCCGCACACGCCCATTGTGCCGTCCAAAAAATGGCAGGGCAAATCCGGCCTTGGCATCTACGGCGATTTCCTGATGGAAACCGACTGGGTCGTCGGCGAAGTGTTAGCCGAGTTGGATCAACAAAACCTCGCCGACAACACGATCGTTATTTTCACTGCCGATAACGGCTGTTCGCCGCAGGCAAAAATCCCCGACCTCATCGCCAAGGGCCACAAGCCTAACGGTGACTGGCGTGGGCATAAGGCTGACATCTACGAGGGCGGCCATCGCGTGCCGTTCCTCGTCCGCTGGCCCGGTAAGGTGAAAGCCGGCAGCGCTTCCGGCGAAACCATCTGCACCACCGATCTCTACGCCACCCTCGCCGACATTCTAGGCCAACACCAAGCCATCCCCGCTCGCGCCGCGGAGGATTCCTTTACCATCCTACCAGCACTGCAGGGCGTGACAAATCGCAAGCCACTGCGGCCGTTTACCATTCATCATTCCATCAATGGCTCCTTTGCCATCCGCCGCGGCCCGTGGAAACTCATCCTCTGCCCCGGCTCCGGCGGTTGGAGTGCCCCACGCCCCGCCCAGGCGTTTAAGAATAAGGAACTGCCGCCCGTGCAGCTGTTCAATCTGGCCACCGACCCCGGCGAGCGAACCAATTTGAGCGCTAAGGAACCGCAACGCGTTCAGGAACTCGTCGCCCAACTGGGCACCGC
>WTHG01000173.1 GCA_011523245.1 Verrucomicrobiales bacterium
ACGAAAAACAATCCGCCCTCGTCCGCAAAAAACTGGCCGCGCTGGAGAAGTAGCGGACTTGCCACACCATGGCAGCCTGTTAGCCTTTCGTAAACAGAAAGGACCCCCATGCCGAATCGTCGTGAATTTATCAAGTCCACCTCACTGGCAGCCGGCGCGGCGGGATTGGTGGCGAATCAAGTAGAAGCCAAGCCTCCCGTGAACACTAAAACCAGAGTCTTCCGCGAAAAACTCCTCGAGTGCCTCGGTGGACCGTGGCCCGAGGGTGGCGATCTCAAGCCGCAGATTCAAAAGACGGAGCAAAAGGACGGCTACAAACTGGTTTGGCTGAGCTACGAACTCGAACCTAACGACCGCTGCCCGGCCATCCTGCTAGTGCCTGATGGCGTGAGTGACAAATCACCGGCACCCGCCGTGGCCATTTGGCACCAACACGCCGGCCAATGGCATTTGGGTAAAACCGAGCCCGCTGGTCTCGCGGGCAATCCCATGCACCACACCGGCGCGGCATTAGCCAAGCTCGGGTACGTGGTGCTCTGCCCCGACGCCCTTTGCTTTGAGGAGCGGCAGGATCCGCAGAAGAAACTGCGCGGCGGCTCGTACGAACGTTTTGAATTTCTCCGCTACACCGTCGCCGGTCAATGTATGGCGTGGAAAAATATTTTGGATATGCGTCGCGCCATCGATTACCTCGTCTCGCGCCCTGAGGTGAAAGCCGACCGCATCGGCTGCTACGGCCACAGCATGGGCTCCACTCACACATGGCTCGTGGGCCCGTGGGAACCGCGCCTCAAGGCACTCGTCGGCAACTGCTGCCTGCCCACCTACGGGGCCATCCACCGTACCAAGTTGCTGCATTGTTTCCCGAACTTCATTCCCGGCATCCATGCCCACGGTGATACGCCGGACATCGCCGCCCTCATTGCCCCGCGTGCCCTGCACCTGAACCTCGGCGAAACCGACGGCGGCTCGCCCATCGAGGAAGCCCGCGCCGGCGTAAAAACCATCGCCAAGGCCTACGCCGATGCTGGTGTTCCCGAGAATTTTTCCGCCTTCATCGAACCCAAAACCGGCCACGTGCTCTCAGAAAAAATGTGGAATCACGTGCAGCAGTTTTTCGCGAAGCATCTCTCATGATCCGATTCACTCTTCTACTTTGTCTCACCCTAGTCACGTTTGCCGGCGCCCGTGAATTAACGCCCGCTTGTTACCTGATCGGCAACTCGCTCACATGGGATACCGTTCCCGCACGGATTGATGGCCATGTGCAATGGCATGTCGACTGCGGCAAATCGATCGCCTACATCCACGCGCATCCCGAGAAACCGTGTGTCAAGACCTCTACGCTTTGGCCCAAGGCGCTGAAGGCCAAACAGTACACCTATCTTTCCGTGCAACCGCATTACGATGCCTCGGTGACTTCAGCGGCAGAGGCAATTGGCCATTGGATTCGGTTGCAACCCAACGCCATCGTGGTCATCCACACCGGCTGGGCCCATCATGAAAACCGCGCCGCGGAATACGCCGCCAACACCGCCACCGGTAAACTCGTTCATAGCGAGGCGCATTATGCAGCGTTGATAGCACAGCTGAAAAAGGAGTTTCCCAAACGCACCTTTCGCTCCACGCACGCCATGCGCCTACTCCATCAAATCGCCACCGACATCGAGGCGGGTAAGGCACCGTTAAAGGATGTTGCCGAACTGCACCGCGACGCCATCCATGTCACTCACTCCGGTGGCCGGTATCTCATGCACAACTGTATGCGCCACGCGCTGAACCAACCACGCAGCAGCAAGGGATTTGAAAAAACCGACCCGAAACTAAAGGCATACCTGGACGGTGTATTGGACACCTTGAAACCATAATGCGCCCGCTGCTTGTCATCAGCATCTGTTTCACGGCGTTGATCGCGGTGGCGGATCCGCACTGGTCTTTCCAGCCTGTTACCCGACCGGCTACACCGGCGGGAATGCATCCGGTTGATTATTTTGTGGAGACACAACTCCGGAAAAAAGGTCTGCAACGGTCGCCAATGGCCGAACGCGAAGTGCTTCTGCGGCGGGTGACGCTCGATCTCATCGGTCTGCCACCGACGGTCAAAGAACTGGATGATTTTCGCACGGACAAACGGTCGACCTCAGCTGCATTTTCCGCGGTGGTTGATCGCCTTCTAGCTTCACCGCGATACGGCGAGCGCTGGGCTCAACATTGGCTGGATGTCATTCGTTGGGCGGAAACCGTGGGCTTCGAGACCAATATCGAGCGGCCGGCCGCCTGGCATTATCGCGATTGGGTGATTGCCGCGTTCAACCGCGACCTGCCCTATGACCGGTTCATTCGCGATCAACTGGCCGGCGATATCACCGGCACGGATGCCGCGCTGGGATTCCTGGTGGCCGGCCCCGCGCTGCAGCCCGGACAGATCGGGCGTGACGAGGAGGCAATGCGTTCGGCCCGTCAGGATGAACTCGATGAAGTGATCCGAACCGTGAGCCAAGCTATGTTCGGCCTCACCATCGGCTGCGCACGCTGCCACGATCACAAGTTCGATCCTATTCGGCAGACGGACTACTACGGTATGCAGGCCGTGTTCGCCGGCCTACGCTATGGCAACCGTCGCCTGCGCGGCGAAGAAAACGACGCGTGGACGGCCAAGGTACCCGCCGCGCGAGCAAAGGTGCAGCAATTGCATGCCGAGTTGGATGCGATGCGCAAGAAACACAAGCTGCGCGTGCCATTACTCAGTGTGCAAACGGAGACCTTCAAGCCAGTCTTGGTGAATTCAATCCGTATGAAGATTGCCGCCACGATCAACGGCAGGGCGGCTTCGATTTATGAATTTGAGACGTGGACGCCAGAGAAGAAAAACGTCGCGCTCGCCTCGGCCGGTGCCGTGCCCAGCGCCTCAAGTTTTGCATTGGCAAACCAAACGCGCCATTTTGAAAATCTCAACGACGGTTCCGTGGATCGTCGCCAATCGTTTCCTTGGGTTTCCGCCAGCGGCGGGCCGGCGTGGTTTCGGATCGATTTCCCCAAGCCGGTTACCCTGCAAAGTGTCACTTGGCACAATGGCTCGAGTATCCCGGCCGATTACATTATTGAAGTAATGCGGCCCGATGAAGTTTGGCAATCGGTCGCCCACACCATGGATCGTCAGCCGCGCATCGACGACACGCGGGCGCCGGATAAGGTAAAATTAAACGGACTGGATGCCACCCAAGTGAAAACGCTCATGGCACACATCAGCCAACTGCGCGCGGCACAGGCTGAGTTGAACCGACTCTCCGCCGGGCCACAGACGTTTGCCGCAAGCTTTAAGGAACCCGCCACCAC
>WTHG01000421.1 GCA_011523245.1 Verrucomicrobiales bacterium
GATCAACGCACTCGCCGTTACCGCGGATGGCGGTTTGGTTAGCGGCAGTACGGATAAGACCGCGGCGATTTGGAATCTCGCTTCCGAATGGAAACTCGAACGCACACTGGGAACGGGCAGCCATGATTCCCCAATTGTCGATCGCGCCGCTGCGTTGGCCTTCAGCAACGACGGCAAGCAACTGGCGGTCGGGAGTGGTGAACCTAGCCGCAGCGGGACGATCCATGTGTTTACCGTGGCCGACGCCAAAAATACCAAGAACCTGCTCGAGGTACACAGCGATACCGTGATGGGGTTGCAATTCAATGCAGACGGCACGCAGATCGCCAGTGGGGCGGCGGATAAATTCGCCAAGATCTCCAACCTGACTGATGGCAAGATTCTCCATTCATTTGAGGGTCACACGCATCACGTGTTAGGGGTGGCCTGGCAATACAACGGCCGAATCCTTGCCAGTGTCGGTGCCGACAATGAGATTAAGGTGTGGAATGTGGTCACCGGCGAACGCGCGGGCAAAGCAGGTGTGGGCAACAAAGAGGTCACCTCCATTCATTTCGTGGGCTATACGGACAATGCCGTGGTGACGGCTGGCGACAACCGAGTCCGGCGGGTGAGCGTGCCGATGGGCAACCCTCGGAATGTCCGCGATTTCACTGGTGCGACGGATTATGTGTATTCATGCTCAGTGTCGGCGGACGGCAATGTCATCGTGGCTGGCGGCGCGGATGCGGTGTTGCGGGTCTGGAACGGGGCCAACGGGCAGTCCCTAGCCACCTTCGAGGCGCCCAAGCCGGAGGCCAGTGAAGTGGCCACCAAGCCATAAGGAAAAGAATTCCCACGGCCGCGATGCTTCGGCGTCGCGGCTTTTTTTCTGTGCGGATAACTGGCCGTTGACGGCCGGTACAGGGCGCGTTTCATTTCTGTTGATGGCCGCAAAAACGACAGGGCGTTACACGCTTGGCATCGATGTTGGGGGGACAAAGATTCTGGCGGGCCTCTTCGATCAATCGCTGAAGCTGAAAGCCAAATGGAAGATCAAAACTAAGGCCGATCGCGGGGGTGATGCGGTGATTGATCGGATCGTGCGGGCCGCGCGGGAATTGGTGGAGGATCAAGGTTTGCGTATGACCCATGTTCGCGCCATCGGTTTGGGTGTGCCCGGTGTGGTGATTAAGGGGCGCGTGTTCAATGCCTACAATCTTCATTGGGACGAGGTAGCCATTCAGTCCATCCTGCGCCGGCGATTGCGCGTGCCGGTTTTTGTCGATAACGATTGTAATCTGTTTACCCTCGGCATTCATCGCGTAGAGCTAAAAGGCAAACCGCTGAACATGGTGGGGGCCTTTCTCGGTACGGGATTTGGCGGTGGGGTGATTTTGAATGGCGAATTATTCCGCGGGCACAACTATGCTGCCGGCGAGTTTGGCCAGATGACAATCGATAAAAATGGACTCAAGACCGCGCATAGTTTCCGCGGTAGCCTCGAATCGCTGGCCAGTCGCACGGGCATAGTACGGCACCTACGCAAGGCGGTGCTGGAGGGAGAAAAAACGATGTTGCAGGACGAGCTTGGACCGCACCTCACCGGTGTGCGCAGTCGACATTTGCGAATGGCTTTGGCTGAGCGGGATTCGCTGGTCAAGCGGATCGTTAAAGAGGCCGCCGAGGATACGGGTATTGGTGTGGCAGCGATTATCAGCGCGTTTGGTCCCGAATATGTCATGCTAAACGGCGGGGTGATCGAGGCGCTGCATAAGGTGATGCTGCCGATTATTCGTAAAACCGCCACGGCGCACGAGTTGCCCGGCTCGATGGAAGGAATCAAGATTTTGCCCAGCACGTTGGGGGATGACGGGGGCATTCATGGAGCCGCCATTTTTGCGAAGGAATCTATGGCCGCCCGCCCGCGACGTTAAGCCGCGCTTTGATTTTCTGGCGGGGCTTCGTCGATGGTGAATTCAGCGGTGTCCTGCTGAGACCGTGCCACGGCATTGCGGCTGAGCTCCATAAACTTCAGCTGACTGCGCATCGCTGTGTCCGCATCGTCGGGGCTGAGCTGCAAGTAGGTGCCATCGGATTGCAGCTGATGTGCTTTGATATTATCTCCCAAATGGATCGGCAGGATTTCATCGAGGATTCTCGATTGCAGCGAAGGCTCCTCAATCGGGAAGGCCACCTCGATGCGTTTCTGAAAATTCCGGTACATCCAATCGCCGCTGCCCACATAAATCTCCGGGGCTTCGTCGTTTGCAAAATAATAAATCCGGCTGTGCTCAAGGAACCGATCGACGATACTGCGGACGGTGATCGTGGGGCTGAACTCCGGCACACCTGGGCGGAGACAGCAGATGCCGCGGACGATTAGGTTTATCTCCACGCCGGCCTGACTCGCCACATAGAGCGCCTCAATCACGGGTTTATCCACCAGTGAATTCATCTTGGCGACAATCCGCGCCGGTTTGCCCTCGCGGGCATGGGCTGTTTCGCGTTCGATGAGCTCCAACGTGCGCGATTGGAAATCGAATGGAGCCACCATCAGTTTGTTGGTGCCTTCAAACTGACAGAAACCGGTCAACAAATTGAACACCGCCGCTGCGTCTTCGCCGTATTCCGGACGACAGGTCATCAGGCCGAGGTCCGTATATAGTTTGGCGGTGGTCGGATTATAATTACCGGTACCCAGATGGAGATACCGGCGCAGGCCATCCTCTTCCTGACGCACGATCAGGCAGAGCTTGGAATGAATCTTGTAGCCAACCAAGCCGTAGCTGACGTGTACACCGGCCTCTTCCAGCTCCCGCGCCCAACGAATATTGCTGGCTTCATCGAACCGGGCCTTTAACTCCACCACTGCCGCCACCTGTTTGCCGTTTTGCGCCGCGCGCATGAGAGCGCCGGCAATGCGGGGATCGCTGCCGGTGCGATACAGCGTCTGTTTGATGGCCAATACCTTGGGGTCCACCGCCGCTTGTTCCAGTAGTGCGACTACGCATTCGAAGCTCTCGTACGGATGATGCAGCAGCACGTCTTGATTGCGGATAACCTCGAAGATATCCGTACGCTTTCGAAACACAGGCGCAGGGGTCGGCAAGAAATGGTTGTTGCGCAACTCAGGCGAATGATCCCCATTCATCAGCCCGTTCAGGTGAATGGGATTGACTGGGCCGTGAATGCGGTACAGGTCTTCCTCCGTGAGCTCGAGTTTTTCCAGAAGCTCATGAACGAGTTCCTCGGGAGTATTGTGATCCACCTCGAGTCGTACGGCTTGGCCACGGCGGCGGTTGCGCAATTCGTTTTCCACCGCCTTGAGGATATTGTCCGCGTCCTCTTCATC
>WTHG01000255.1 GCA_011523245.1 Verrucomicrobiales bacterium
GCCATGGGCGGCGCTAGGCAATGGCAACCGACCTATTTGAAATCGTGCACGAAGACGAAGATCTGCTGGTGATCAATAAACCGGCCGGGCTGGTGTGTCATCCGACCAAAGGCGATGAACGATCCAGCCTAGCGGGTCGGCTGCGATTGTATCGAGGAGCGGAGGTGCCAGTGCACCTGATCAATCGATTGGACCGCGAGACCAGCGGCGTGGTGTGTGTGGCTAAGACCGAAACGGCCGCGCGCGAGTTGCGGCAGTTATGGGAGAGCCGCGCAGTGGAAAAGCAGTACTGGGCGATCGTGCACGGGCACGTGGCCGACGCAGAAGGAGTGATTGACGAGCCATTGGGCAAGGATGAAGCCAGTGAGGTGGTGGTGAAAGATTGTGTCCGCCCCGATGGCCATCCCTCGCGTACGCGGTTCTGGACGCAATGGCGGTTTGAACGGGCCGAAGGCAAATTTAGTTGGCTGCGGGTGGCGCCAGAGACCGGCCGCAAGCACCAGATTCGCATTCACCTACAGCACCTCGGGCATTCGATTGTGGGTGATAAACTGTACGGGCCGGACCCGGCTCTGTACCTAAAGTTGGCCAAGGGGGAATTGACCGATGCAGATCGCGCGCAGCTGATCCTTACCTATCAGGCTCTGCACGCGCACACGGTGCAGTTTCATTGGCGCGCGCGCGACTGGAGTTTTGTGGCTGAGCCGGAGGATGAACTGGTCGATTTCATTGAGACCGTCGATGAAGAGGAGGAGGAGCTGTATGCCGATTGACCCCATCCCACGCACAATGCAGGCCGTGGTGTATCGCGGTGTGAATGATCTGCGCGTGGAAACCGTGCCCCTACCGCGCTGCGGCTCGCACGAGGTCTTGGTGAAGGTGGCCGCCTGCGGGGTGTGTCCGACGGATATAAAAAAAATTCAGTACGGCACCGTGTCCGCGCCGCGCATTCTTGGCCATGAAACTGCCGGCACGCTGGTGAAAGTCGGTGCCCGGGTGGAAGGCTGGCGCGTGGGCGATCGTGTGGCGCTGCATCATCATGTGCCCTGCTTGGATTGCCACGCTTGTCGGCACGGTGCCTATGCTCAGTGCCCCCAGTATTTGCGCACGGGCATCACGGCGGGTTTCGAGCCGGCCGGCGGCGGGTACGCGGAGTATGTACGGGTCATGCGGTTTTGTCTGCCGGGGCTGGTGAAGATCCCTCGAAAAAACAGTTTTCTCGAGGGGGCGATGCTGGAGCCGGTGAACACGGTGCTTAAGGCGGTAAACCGCCTGAACCTGTTGCCGGGCGACACGGTGATGGTGGCCGGCCAGGGACCAATCGGGTTGATGTTCACTGGTCTGCTGGCGGCCCGAGGTATGCAGGTTGTGGCGACCGATTTCATGGCATCCCGCCGGAAAATGGCGCGCCGCTACGGTGCGCGGCAGGCTTTGGCGCCGGACTCGCCCGAGGTTGCCAAGGTCATCCAGAAGGCCACACGCGGTCGCGGGCTGGATGCGGCGGTGGTGGCCGTGCCGGTGGAGTCGGCGGTGCAGCAGGCTCAGGCGCAGGTGCGTGGTGGCGGGCAGGTGCTGCTCTTTGCTCATACCCGGCGCGGTGAACGAGGTCCGGTGGAGTACGCGGATATTTGCGTGGACGAAAAGGACTTGATCGGCAGTTACTCGAGCGATTTCACGCTGCAACGAGAAGTGTCACGCTGGGTCTTCTCGCGCCGGCTGGATGTGCGGCCGTTGATCACGCATACCCTGCCCCTGACGCAGACCGCGGAGGCGGTGACGTTGGCCGCAAAACCCACGGAGCAATCGCTCAAGGTGGCGGTGGTGCAGCATTGACAACGGGTTGATCCGAGGTAGACTCCGCCTTCCCAATGGCCCGTTCGTCTATCGGCTAGGACACAGCCCTCTCAAGGCTGAGAGAGGGGTTCGATTCCCCTACGGGCTGCCAGCCTTGGGAAAGGAGTTTGCCGGAGAATCACTTAGAAAGATACGTAAATGTCGTCTTCCTTGTTTCAGATTATTTTCAACCCCACCAGCGCTGCGGAGCTGGCGGGGATGCCAAAGGATTTGCAGCTGCAGATTCTAGGCGAGTTTCGTGGACTGCCCGATGAGGTGCGGGCCAGCGGGTATTACGGCAAACTTCAGAGCGGTGTAAAGACGCTGCACCGTTATCGGGTGGGCAATTACCGCGTGTATTTTGAGTGTCATGATCTGGGTGTGGTGGTGCACCGGATTTTCTCCCGAAACACGCTGAAGGATTTCTTCTTTCGCAACGCGCAAATGACTCAGGACGAGGATGATCAGTTGGCTGAGAACCCGGAATTTTGGGCGATGATCGACGAGGCTGCTTCGCGCGAGGAGGTCGAAGTCTAGTCCTTATCCTCGCCTAGCTCGACGTTCCAATAGGCTACATCGATAAAATGCTTCCAACTTTCGTGCGTCTTCACTCCGAAGCTCACTTGGATAAACGGCCGCCACTTCGGTTTACGCGGCTCTTTCAACAACCGCATACCGGCCTCACGCGGAGTTCGGTTGCGCTTGCGTGTGTTGCAGGGAATGCATGAGCAAACGATATTTTCCCAGTTGGTAGGTCCGCCGCGTTGACGCGGGATCACGTGGTCTAGGTTTAGGTCGCGGCGATCAAACACCTTGCCGCAGTATTGGCAGGTGTTTTTGTCGCGCTCAAAAATATTATGTCGCGTGAACTTCACCTCCTGCTTGGGAAACCGGTCGTACCCCAGCAGCAGGATCACGCGCGGAACTCGAAGGCGAAAAGACACCGTGGCGATCGATTCATCGCTGGGTTCTTCCTCGGAAAAATCCGCCCACTCGCCGAAATCGAACGTGTGAAAACCGCCTTGCTCGTCATTGTACACTACTTGAGCACTGCCGGTGAAGAGTAAGCTGAGTGCGCGCCGAACGGAACAAACATTTACCGCCTGCCATAAGCGGTTTAGCACCAACACCCGCTGTCCAAGAGCGTTCTCCATGGTCCGAAACCGTGCGAAACTAGCAATGCCTGTGAGCCTCTGTCAATCGGCGGCCGTTCACAATTGAGTGACGTTTATTAGTCGAAAATCGTTGATTCTGGGTCATTTCTCTGCTATGAACAGACCCATGAAGAGATGGGGGTTCTCTTTCTTAGGGGTAATGTTGTGCGCTGGTTGGCTGGCGGCGGCGGATTTGCCTGATTCACTTTTCTTGAAAGCCGGTGAGATCCAGCGGCAAGGATTGTCCTTGGAACACGCCGGCAAGGGCGAAGATGCCCTGATGAAATATCTGGAAGCTCGCAAGATTTACGCCAGCCTCGTGACCGAC
>WTHG01000328.1 GCA_011523245.1 Verrucomicrobiales bacterium
GCGCGGCGACCTAGGCTAACCAGGCCGGCGAGGGCTATCAGGCCGATGGCGGCACCGGCGAGTATCCAGTTCCATTCGGGCTCGCGGGTGTTGCGGGCTTCAAATTTAACCGTCATAGATTTCCGGATTTCCATTTGGGAAGCTTGGGCAAACACGTAATGTCGGCCCCGCAATGGCAGGTTGAGACGCAGTGGGGTAATACGGCGTTCGGTTAGGCGCTGGGCTTTTTGGACGACATCTACCTGGCGTTCGGCTGTATCCTGATCATAAACAATTGTCCCGGCGGCGACTTCGCCGGTTGATTGCTGGCCGCCAGAGGTGGAGGAGTTTCTGGTATTCCGTGAATAGTATTCGAATTGGGCGTCGATCTGGCGTTTGGCCTGACCTTTTCTGATTTGGCGTTCCAGATCCTTGTACTTGGCGGTGTTAGGAGCGTCGTTGTTATTAAGTTGGAGAGCCTGGTTCAGGAATCGGTTGGCCTGTTCTAGGTTGCCGGTTTTGAAATTCTCCTCGGCGTTAAAGATATTGTCGTCGAAGAGTTGTTGTTCTTTTTCAACCTTGGCTTTTTCCTGCAAGGCATAGGTGGAGTCCTCGTAGCGGGCGTTATCACCGGTTTGTGGTATGAGGGCTGGAGTGTGTTGCTGGTAACCGCGTTGGCGGTCGAGTTGTTGGTGGAGTTGTCGGGTGCGGGTCATGCTGCCTTTGAAATCGTGGTAACGATAATCTTCAGGGAGGTAGAGCTGCCATTTTGCATCCTGCATGGGCACGTTGAATTGGGGGGTTTGCAGTTCTACATCGCCCTGCGATTTAGGGAATTTAAATCGGCTGGCGTAGGTGAACTCGAGCTGGAACGGGGCTCCGTTGTCGGATTGATCCAGCGGCAGGAGGTAGGTGTTTTTATTTTTGGTGGGACGCACGGCACGACCGGCAACGAAGGCGGACCACATTTCGTCGGTGTGATTGGTTAGATCCAACTCCATGAATTGGCGGCCGTTGTTTTTTACGTCCAGACGGGCTTGAGTAATCATCTGACCGTCTTCGCTAACCACGCTGGTGAACTGCGCACTGACAATGAGGGTTTGCAAGACGGCGGCATCATCAAACTTTTGAATGGCAAGCGGCAGCGCATAGCCCGGGCGCATGTAGCGATAGGTAAGGGTGGGGGGCTTCGCCATGGTTTTCTGTGCGTAATCGGGCAGATCGGTAGCATCAATGGCTGCCAGTTTTTTATCCAGCGCACCGTGCTGTACCTGTAGGGGTGTGGTTTGGGTGACGTACACGGCGAGCCAGCCGGATTCCAATTCCACGGTGGGATCTACCTTTGGTAACTTATCATCGAGCAACTGCGTGCCTTGCACTTGAGGGCCCTGGAAATTGAATATGTTGGTTTTGTTTAGCGACCAGCCTTCCCAATCCCAAGTGAAGGATAGGGCGTAGTTGCCGATGCGTTTGTCTTGCAGGGTGATGACCCAATCATTGGGCGATTGGGGGTCGCGTTCATCGCTGCGTAAGTCTTGGCCTTTGAATTTCACATTCTTGAATTCCTCGGGGACACGCACGCGGAAGGTGCGGGTGGGAGCGTTACCTATTTGGTATTGGATGGTGGATTGCCCTTCCACGTGAGTTTCGTGGAGGAACACGCGGTTGATGATTTCCGCGCGCACCCAGGGATCGAGCTCTTCGGGGGCGACATTGAGCGACCAGCCGAGCGTGTCCGTGGGCATGGGAGAGGTGTGCTTGAAGGCTAGAACATTGGCGGGGAGAGAGACATAAACCGGGCTAAACGCGGTCGCCGGGGCATTGGGAGTGCGGCTGGGGAGTTCGTTGGCGGGGATCTCGGTGATGCCCTGTACATCAGTAGCTTTCAATTCCAAGCCGGCTTCGGCGCCGATGGCGAGGTAGCCGGTGAGTTTGTGAGTGCCCAGTGGGTGTACGGCGCTGATGGGAATGCTTTCGGCCAAGGGCTGTCGGCGTTGAAGATCCACGCGCAATGCGTAATGGCCCAGGATGCGCTGGGCCAATTGCACTTCCAGGCGGCCGTCGACAAGGTTGGTTTGGGAAAGATGGGCTCCGTGCACTTTTTCAATTTCCCAATCTTCAGGCACGGCGACTGCGAGTTTGAAGAGTCCGGTCTTTTTGATGGTGTAATTGATGGTGGACGACAACCGATGTTGGTCGCTGCCGAGCAGAATATGATGCGAGGCCACCGCTTCGAGTTGCGGTTGCACGGCTTCCACCTGGGTGGTCAGCGTGAACTGGTTGAGGTAGCTGTATACACCGGCGGTTTGGCCGGTGAGTTTCATGACACGTGAAAACTCATCGAGGTTGCGTTTGGTTAGGCCGGTCATTTGAGCGGCCGTCACGCTGAGGTCATCGCCCGATTGCAGTGCTAGGAGGCCTTGCTCGCGTTTTACTTCCAACGCGCGGGGTAGGTGCACCGCTTGGGTAACCGGCGGGGCGGGCAGGGATCGTTCTAATTCCACCACGACCTGAAATGCTTGCCCAGCGGGTTTGGTGAGGGCGATATTCAGAATGGATTCCTCATCGGTATCCTCCAGTGTCCACACACCCTCGGCCTGCACACGCATGAGCTTGTGGTCTGTGGGCAGAGCAATGCGAGCGGTGCGGAGTTCGCCCTGGGTGATCTGGTAATCCACCTGAGTCCGTGTACGCATCAGACCGCGCTGAAAGGTTACTAGGCTGGCGCTGCGGGCAAAGACGGTGGCGGTAATTTCCTCGGCCTTTTTCACTCGTGGTTTCCATTGCAGGGCCAATTGTGCGGCTGTGCCCAGTAGGGCGGTCACGGAGGTTCGGTTGGCGTTGGCTTCGGTCTCGGTGGTGACGGCGCCGGTGACGTCAATCTCCGCATTGGCTTCTGCCAGCGTGGCCTTCATTTCGCTGGTGAGCGCGGCGGGAATTCCAAAAGCCAGCGAACGGGCAGTGGCATCGCCTTTGAGAGGGATTAGGAAGCTCACCTGCACCTCGGTTTTGCCGGCAGCGGGCAGATGGAGCACGAGCGCGGGGCCTTCGCGCCGTAACTGAGCCCCCTCTTGCGAGCAGGTGAATTGATCAATGGGCAGTTGCTCGGTGAAGAGAGTAATTTGCTGTTTGGGCTCCAGGCTGGCCAACTGATAAACGGCCTTCACCACAGCCACCTGTGTGTGGAGGGTGAGATTGTAATCGGCCGAAACAATCGTGATGCGGCCTAGGGGATCATCACCAGGCACGCCTTGGTCATCCCATGTATCGAAGGATAATTGCCGACCAGCTTCCCAACGGACGGCCCGGGCGAGTTTGCCATTGGCATGCCA
>WTHG01000019.1 GCA_011523245.1 Verrucomicrobiales bacterium
GTCCATATTAATGGTTGCACCGAGTGGGAGGACGAAAGAGCTGACTTCCTTGGAGGTGCCCAATTTTTCCTCCGCGCACTTCATGGTAACCGGCAGGGTGGCACCGCTGCTGCTGGTGGAAAAGGCCAGCAACTGGGCTTGGCCAATACTCCGAAAAAAATGTGGGATCGAAAGCGGCGTAAACGTTTTCAAGAGGCCGAGGTAGACAATACTGGCATGGAGCAGCAGGCCGATGATCACGGCCAGGCAATACCAGGTAAGAGAGCCGAGGAGGGAGAGGATTTGGCTGGGATCTTCGCCGGCCATGTTGGTGATGGTGCTGGCGATCAGCGCGAATACGCCGATGGGCGCAAAGAGCATGATGAGGAACGTGATACGGATGACCAGTTCTTGCAGTCCGCTGATGACCTCAAAGACAGGGCGCCGTTTCTCTTCGCGCACTTGCACCAGTGCGATGCCGGCCAGCAGGCTGAAGAACACGATCTGCAGCATGTTTCGGTTGCTACTAGCGGAGCCGAAAAAATTGTCTGGCACCATGTCGATTAACGGCTGGAGCGGTCCGCGTTCCTTTACGGTTTCGGTTGCTTCCTGGCGTTTTGTGGCGTCGGCCTGATATTTGGCTTCCAGCTGCGCCTTGGTTTCTTTGGGTAACCGGTCGCCGGGTTTGATGACGTTTACCACGAGTAGGCCGATGGTCACCGCCACGGCGGTGGTGGCGAGGTACAGACCAATGGTCTTGCCGCCCATACGGGAGAGTTTTTTGAAATCCGACAACGAGGCCACCCCGCAGATCAGCGAGGTAATCACCAGCGGCATCGCAATGAGTTTAAGGAGGTTCAGGAAGATTGTTCCGAACGGGGCGACCCAGTCCGCCGTGAATTCCCCCCAGCCGTATTGGGCGGCCACCACCCCGAAGAGCGTGCCCAAGGCCATGCCGAGAAGGATTTGCCAATGAAGCTGCTTGTACCACGCCATGCGGTCTGCAGTATGCGGTCGGGACTGCCGTCAAAAAAGGGCAAAAATCTTGTGTAGAAGACGTTTTCTCGGCATAGTCCCGCCCCTTTTTGATGACGCGAACGGTAAATATTGGCCTAATTGGCGCCGGTACAGTAGGCGGCGGCGTGGTCCAGGCATTGAAACGCAACGGGTCTTTGATGGCTTCGCGATTGGGAGTGCGTCTGCGGGTAACGCGCGTGGCGGTGCGCAGTCTTCGGAAGAAACGCGATTTCAAAGTCCCCTCAAGCGCGCTCACAAGCGATTGGCGTGCGGTGGTGAATGATCCCAAGGTGGATCTGGTGGTAGAACTGATCGGTGGTACCACCGCGGCTAAGGACGTGGTGCTGGCCGCCTTGCGAGCGGGCAAGCCGGTTGTAACGGCCAATAAGGCATTACTGGCATTTCATGGAGAGAAACTGTTTGCCGCTGCAGAGAAGTCCGGCGCGAATTTATATTACGAAGCCAGCGTGGCCGGCGGCGTGCCGATCATCAAGGTAATCCGCGAAGCGCTCGTGGGCAACCGGGTGACCCACCTCTATGGCATTCTCAATGGTACCTGCAATTTCATCCTCACCAAGATGAATGAGGGGATGGAGTTTGATGCGGCGGTAAAGCTCGCCCAACAGCAGGGGTACGCCGAGGCGGATCCCACGCTGGATGTGGGGGGGCACGATGCGGCGCACAAGGTCGGCATTCTCGCCTCGCTGGCGCACGGGTTTTGGGTGAAGCCAAAGCAGGTGTACACCGAAGGCATCGACCACGTGGCGCCGTTGGATTTGGAATTCGCCGATTCACTGGGATACGCCATCAAACTTTTGGGGATTGTGAAGACCTCAAAATCGGGTCCGGTGCAGGTGAGCATGTATCCGGCGTTGATTCCCGATGATCATGTGCTGGCCAATGTAAGCGATGTGTACAACGGCATTCTCGTGCGCGGCGATGTGGTGGGTGATACGTTACATTACGGCCAAGGGGCTGGCCGGGACGCGACCGCCAGCGCGGTGTTGAGTGATATTGGCGATGCTGCGCTGGATTTGAAGCACGGCTCCACCGATCGCTTGAAGGCTTTTATCCCGCATGAATCCAATGGTGCGGTCCGGCCGATTGAAGAAACCACTTCCTGCTATTACTTGCGCTTGTCCGTTTTGGATCGACCGGGGGTATTGGCGAGAGTGTCTGCAGTATTGGCGAAGAATAAAATTGGGATTTCATCAGTCATCCAGCCCGAAGGTCACGAGGGCAGCAGTGTGCCGCTGATTCTGATGCTGCACTACGCCAAAAACGCCGCGATGCAACAGGCCTTGAAAGAAATTAGCAAACTCAGTGCCGTGAAGGCCAAGCCGGTGATGATCCGCGTGGAGAATTTCGCATGAGTATCGGCATCCAAAATACCGCTGGCTGGCGTGGGGTCATTGATGCTTACCGCGGTCAACTGCCCGTAACCAATGCAACGCCTGTAGTAACTCTGCTGGAAGGAAACACGCCACTGATCCGCATACCTAATTTTGTGCGGGAGATTAACGGGGAATTTGATCTTTATATTAAATATGAAGGTCTGAATCCGACCTGTTCATTCAAGGATCGGGGTATGACAATGGCTGTTTCTAAAGCTGCCGAGCGCGGAGCTCAAGTGGTGGTTTGTGCAAGCACAGGCAATACCTCAGCAGCAGCAGCAGCTTATGCGGCGCGGGCAGGAATGAAGTGTGTTGTACTAATTCCCGAGGGAAATATTGCCTTGGGTAAGCTGGCTCAAGCATTGATGTACGGAGCACAGACGCTTCAAATTCAAGGCAACTTTGACCAGGCACTGGAGATCGTCCGTGAACTTGGTCAGACTGGTGAGGTAGAAGTGGTAAACAGCATTAACCCTGTTCGTATTGAAGGCCAAAAGACGGCTGCTTTTGAGATTTGTGATGCGCTAGGCGATGCCCCAGATTTTCATTTTCTGCCCGTTGGTAATGCCGGTAACATCACAGCTTATTGGAAGGGCTTTCAGCAATATCATGAAGCCGGTCTTAGTGATACTTTACCTCATATGATGGGGTTTCAGGCTGCAGGTGCGGCGCCGATTGTAAATGATGCAGTCGTGGAATTTCCTGAGACTGTTGCTAGCGCGATACGCATCGGTAATCCGGCCAGTTGGAAAGGAGCAAAAGCGGCCGCACAATTTTCCGGCGGTTTGGTTGACAGCGTGACGGATGAAGAAATCTTATCGGCCTACAAACTGTTGACGTCCTCTGAGGGTATTTTTGTAGAGCCGGCCTGTGCGGCGGCTTTAGCAGGAATTGTGAAGATGGCCCAAGCGGGTCGTATC
>WTHG01000277.1 GCA_011523245.1 Verrucomicrobiales bacterium
CGGTAGCGCAGCGGCTTTACACGCCGTTGGTCGGGGGTTCGAATCCCTCTTCGCCTACCATTTCATTTATTGCTGAATAACTGGTTTAAACAGCAATTCTTCTTAGCGAACCCAACCGGTAGGACGAAAAGCCGCATTTTCATCTTACACACTTTGAACACAGGTTTGGGGTAATTGTTCGTAAAAAACCTGTCGGACAGCGTGCTGTCCGACAGGTTAACCCAACCTGTAACGCTCCCCAATGAACCACTACCGGGAAGCTTTGCACAAATTTAGACGCCATTTCAGAGCACCAGTTTCAGTATATTTGCGTCTAATTTACGTCTATTTACGACAATTTGAAGCGTATGGGACGGCTATGAAAAACATTAACAGAAGTATTTCGCTCTGAAGATTTTGCTTTGAAGTGGTATAGATGAGACTTCCCGCGCACTTTCAGGACACAGAGAGGCTTACGCCCACCCTTTGCAGTTTATCGCTGGGCCTACCTTTTCCTCTGATATTCATAACATGACGAATAGGATCTAGACCTTAAAAAAGCCCCCTCAGTTTCCTGAAGGGGCTTTCATGACTATCCATTTAGTTTTCCATAATTAGCGCAGAGTTCCCTGAAACTGCGCGTCGTTAACCTAACCTCCAAAGAACATTTAGGGGAACCGAAATGATTTCATGAATTAAATGAGCAGAATTGTTTGACGCCTGGCACGTGATCGTCGTTTTGTAACCGATAACTAAGGGTAAAGTCCCCTCTTCTTTAGTTGGAACACAGGAGCTGCGACAAAGCCTCTCTCCACTGCATTTCGAAGAGGAGCTTTTTGTTCGCCGCTCATAACCGTGCGATATACGATTGAGTCAATGATAAGCCTTATCGGGCTTTGAAAATTTCCAGAGAGGAAGGTGATTTGGTGGGGTTTTCTGAATGTTCGGGATATCTATGGAATAAAAACTCAAGGGTTTTTCAGACTGTTTTCAGGGGTTCGAAATCCTTTTTACCAATCATTCCCCTATAAACTTTCAATTCCATTTTTTCTCTTGTGGATAAGCCATAAGAGAAATCTGTTAAATCATCTCCGCATCTGCGGTACTTTTCAAAATGAATACCAATTCAAAAGGGCCCGCACAAGCGGGAATGATCACAGCGGGCTGCTTGGCTGGTCTACTTGGTGCGGCGGTGATCATCGCGAAACCGTGGGTTACCATCCAGCACGCCGAGCCAATCATGGTTAAAGGGTATGCAGAAACAACCGTGAAAGCCGATGCGGGTAGCCTGACGGTGGAAGTGGTGCAAACTGGTCAAACCAACTCAAAGGCCTACGAAGAAGCCGGTCAAGCCCTCACTCAAGTGAAGACCATCGTAAGCGAAGCACTTCCAGTGGATCTGGAAATGAACGAACTGAAAACAGTGGTTAAGGAAGTCACAAAAATTGATGAGAACGGTCGGCGCACCAACGAAATTGATTATTTTACCGTTACCCGTTCGATTCGCATCAACACCAAGGATGTACAAAACCTGAAAGCGCTTGGTCGGAAATTATATGACCTCAACCAAGAGGGCATTCGCATCAACCTCCGCGGGCCGGATTTTTATGTGTCACACCTTGATAAAGTGAAGCTGGAGCTGGTGCGAAGGGCCACCGAAAACGGCAAGCAACGCGCCACTTTGATGGCCCAAAGCTCCGGCGAGAAGCTGGGCACACTGGTTTCGGCTAAACAAGGGGTCATTCAAATTACCAAAAAAAATTCCAGCGAAACTTCCAGCTGGGGCATCTATGACACTGAGACCATTGATAAGGTTGTCAAACTCGTCGTGACCTTGGAATACGCAATTGACCACTAAACTAACGCCCGCCGAACTCCCCAACTGCCAACACCAAGCGAACTGCTAAAGTTTTTCCATGGATGCTGTACATCCAATGCTGACCAAAGTCGACCTCACTGAATTTGTCTACATCGCCATCGGGCTGGCAGCCTTGGTGGTGCTCCTCTTGATATTAAAACCTCGCTAAGCCGGATACAAACCACCCGGACTACCCCGCCGGCCATTTGGCCGGCGAGGCACAACCCAACCCAACAGAATTTACCATTGCCACCATTTACGACCGCGGGTGAAGGGCTTGCGTTTTTTTACCACCAAACGCCCGGCAATATCACCCTCATCGCCACCCCAGCCATCGACCACGAATTGGTAGATGCGACCCCGTCGCACATGAAACCGAACGCGACTGGTCAAGTTCTGACCATAGTCATCGTTGCGCGCGACACGTCGGAGCGAGTTTAAGGAACTGCCCCGATACACGGCGAGCACGGTATCGAAGTCGCTTCCTCGCAACCACAGATCGGCTCGACCATTGCGCGGAGCTGTCCAGGTAAACCACACGGTTTTTTGAGGGCGCACGTAATAGTGCCGACGTTCGCCCTCTTCAATGCTGGCCCCACGGTTAGTGTAATCCGCCAGCACAACGCGTCGGCCGCTCAAACCGGCGCGTTCATTGAAGTGATCATTGGCCGGTGCATGGGTAATTGGCACAACCATGCGCGCGAACGCCGGAGATTTACCCAGTGCCTCAGCCCCTACTTCAAAGACGGCCTCCAATACTAAGCTATCACTCGGCACGGCTATATCCGCGGAATATACTCCGTCCCCAGCTGATTCATCCGGGGCATTCCCGTCATCAGCAAAGGTAAGCGAGTCGCCATTGAGCGTGCCGGAAACAGTCGCCTGCAACACCGGCCCATCATCGGTCACACGCGCATACAACGCCGCCGCAGTCCCAGCGCGCAAGGGGTTTTCCGATACGCTAAGTGTCAACTCCAATACATCGTCATTCCCACCGCCCACAGCTTGGGCCGCGTGCACCATTCCGCCGGTGGCGGTGCGTCCATCGAGTGCATTCAGGGGATTCGTGGTATTCAGCAATCGCGCCCGCACCTCGGCCGATCCAAGATTTTCGTCGGTCGCCCACACCAAGGCCGCCACCCCGGACACATGCGGCGCGGCCATACTCGTACCGCTGTAATAGGCATAGCTGCTATCCGAAGCCGCCACCGTGGAATAGATATCGACGCCGGGCGCCCCAAGATCGACGGTATTCCGGCCGAAATTGGACCAGCTCGCCAGATCTCCCCGGCGATCCACCGCAGCCACCGATATGATGTTATCCAAATCATAGCCACTTGGATAATGCGGCTGGCTGTCGGTATCTGTTGCGCTGTTGCCGGCCGCAGCCACAAACAACACCCCGGCATCTCGCGCCTGGGCAATGGCATCATACAATGCCTGGCTATGCCCACCACCGCCCCAGCTATTGC